>JALNZD010000033.1 GCA_023229505.1 Bacteroidales bacterium
GGTAATTTCGGTCAATTGATCTCGTTCTTCCTGTGTAAGAGTAACTTTGTAAGTGTTCATAGCCTTTTTTTGGCTAAGATACAATTTTTTTTGATTACGTCATATTAATTGTGACGTGACACTAGTTAGTATGATGTGATCAAGGACTTGAAGGTCCAGCACCAAACCCGCTTCCTTGTTCTTCCTCGTTAAGCGAATGTCCTGTTCGCTTGGTTGTAGGTTACCACTTGGGTGGTTGTGTGCTAGGATGATGCTGGAAGCATTGCTCTTCAGTGCGATTTGGAATATAACCTTTGGATCAGCTACCGTCCCGCTTAAGCCTCCAGAAGATACCTTAGCCCAACCTAACATTCGATTAGCTCTGTTGAGACAGATGACTACAAACTCTTCAACGTGCTCAAGTCGGTCAGACCATATCGTGCGTAGAACGTCAGCAGAATCCTTAGAACAGGCTAGCTTTGGCATCAAGCTCGGCTTAATCTTGTGCCTGTAGTTGACAGTTATCTCACTTGCTAATAATAGATTGTGATACTCATCGAAGAGTGTCAGAACATGTAAACTCTCAGTTTTTGTATTTTTTTTAGCCATAACGAAAAAGTGTCATAGCTGAACTATCAATCTTTTCGTACTTATAATGCTGAAACGTTTGTAACAACCTTAGCTACTGAGCATTAACTTAATGGGAGAGTGTAAGTCTGTTATTAATAACTTATTTTCTTGTGCAGTACCCCGTTTTTTACAATCACCTAATAAAAATAATCCAAAGATTTGATGTACAGCTATTAAGATTTTGGTTTTCACAAATGGATTTTACAATTTTAAATGTTATAATTAATTATCTTTCGTTGTCCGCCCCAGCTTCTTCAGCACCTCCTTATCATGTTTGACGGTCTGACTGATAGCACCCTCTTTTATAAATTCCTTTAAATCACTAATCAGTAAAGAGATTCCATCTTTGCTGGGATTGATGAACTGACCATTTTTGAAGATCAGCTTCTCCGGAAACAGGATTTTCAAAAGTTTCTGTTTCTCTTCCCAGTTAGCATGCTCGTAATGATATTCCAGGTTTTCAAGCAGGGACAAGGACTCTTTCAGATACCTCATGTAGCTGGTAGTGGATTCCTTAAGCATCTTTAGTTCTTCCTCCAGATCCTTCATTTCTCCTTCATATCTTCCCTTTGCATCCTTGTAGGTTTCTTTGTCAATTAAATCCTGGATGAATTTGTCTTCCAGCCCATTCTTTAACTCCCTGGTTTTCTGGATGCGATGCTGAAGGACTTTTATTTCCTGTTCCCGGCTTCCCTCTTTCATGTTGAAAACCTGCTCCATGTATTTCAGATAGGCTTTTTTCACCTCCGGTTTGATGGTCATGGATTTAAGGTATTCCCTTAGCTGCTGGTGTGCTTCATCGGCTCTAAACCGTTCATTACAAGCATCTTGGCAGTGATAATAAACGTATTTACCGCCGTTTCTGGCTTTACTTGAACTTCCTGTCAATGATCTTTTGCATTGACAACAAACCAGGTGTCCCCTTAAGGGCAGGGCTTCATTCCGGTTCACT
Organism: Bacteroidales bacterium; assembly: GCA_023229505.1. NCBI lineage: Bacteria > Pseudomonadati > Bacteroidota > Bacteroidia > Bacteroidales > Bacteroidales bacterium. The sequence continues at coordinate 1,562 of JALNZD010000033.1, forward strand.
TTGAAGTCAACCTTCCATTTTTTGCCAAACAAGACTCGCTGAACCTTTTCAAAAAGTTCATCTGGGACTACAGGAGGATGAAAGCCGTGAACAATCACCTCTTCTTCATCTTTCCAGGCATGAATCCGTATTCTTCCGGTGTAGGTGATGTTCATCAAGAGCCATTGCATTCCGTCATAACACCGTTTAATGCCTCTTTTCCAGTACTTTACCCTGATGTCTTCCACGGTATAGGCTCCGGTAGCATAATCTTCAAAAATTTGTCTGATTAAAGGTGCTCTATCATCGGGCTCCAAAGAAGGCTTTTCAGCATTTATCCTTACCCTTTTATAGCCAACTGGCGGATTATTAGTGAAGTAGCCTTCCTTGCTGGCTCTTCTCATACCTTCTTTTGTCCTGATGGAAATTTTATCCCTTTCGATCTCAGCTATTGAATTATAGATAGTTAGCATTAATTTATGCTCTGGTGATGAGTCATCAATGGCTTGTTCAGTGGAAACCAATTTGATCCCCAGTTTCCTTAATTCAAGCTCCATTTTCAAGGTTTCCAGATTGCTCCTTGAAAACCGATCCCATCTTGTAAAAACCAGGGCATCAACTTCTTTCTTGTTTTTTCTGACAAATTCCAACAATTGAATGAAAGCCGGGCGGTTAAAATCCTTGCCCGAAGCTCCTTCTTCCTGGAAATGTTTTACAATCGTGATGTTGTGGAACTCACAATATTTCTCCAAAGACTCCTCCTGATGTGCTAGGGAGAAGCCATGTTCAGCCTGTTCGTCAGTGGAAACCCTAGTGTAGATTATCGCTTTTCGTATGGAGTTATTTATCATATTTTCTCCTTTTCTGAAATTCGTAATCCAGGTGACAAAGGGATTTGATTAGCTCGATCATCTTTTCCAATTTTTGTTCGTTGTACGATTCTTTTCCTTCTTGTAGAAGCTTCTTTAATTCATAGTCAGAGATCATTTGTTAAGCCATTGGCTGCATCTGTCCTGATAGGTGCAGAGGGTGAAACCATGTGGCCTGGCTGTTATTTAACAACCCGTTTACGATCTCTAACTGGCTGAAATTAAATAATTTGTGCCAATTAACAAACAAGAAAATTTTAAGACAATTTCGCTTCCAATGAACTTGGAAACTTGCTAATTTCAGGAAAGTAGCCTTTTTTTACAATTAAGCCAATAACTACACAAATTTAAGAAAATGCGTCGAGGCTACCAAATTTTTAGACATTTTGTTGTAAGAGGCTGAATTTCTTTGCTCTAAGCAATTTTTTCTTTCAGCTATACCTTTATACCAGTCAGGGGGAGATCATTGCAGCACACCTTTCTAACTTGGTTAAAACTGAATTTCTCACTTGCTTTTAACCCTGATGATTTTGTAAATTTCATTTTGAGGAATAATATACTCTATTCAACTTATTTTGGCTTTTGTTTTATAAAAGTTCCTGAGATCCAGCCTTCTCCTTCTAAGGTGTCACTACCAACTATTTCCATTGCAAGCGTTCCTATATCATAACCAACTTCAATATAAACGTAATTTCCATCAATCGTATATTTACCGCCCATAGTGGTACCAAAATAATCAAATCGGCAAATCTTTTCACCAAAATTGACTTCTTTAATCAAATTAATATTCAGAAGGTTTAAACTGCTTCCTCGGCCATTATCTTTTACTTTAACATATTTTCCTTCAACTTTTGGTTTTACGATAACAGGTGCATTGACACAACCTGTTGAAACAAAAACAATCAATAAAATAAAAATAACATTACTTCTTACGATCTTTTTCATACAATTAGGTTTTACAATTTATTATCTTCATCTTACTGTTTTTCAGATGATTGGATAATATTAAATAATTGCTCCTTAGGAAAATTGTTTCTCTATATCTTTTTTTAATTGGTCATGAAAAGATTTTCCCCATAGAAACCGGTCTTTATCCCGTAAACTTTTTATTCCGGGTGTGGCTTTCTTCACATCTTTTATGAACTCCTGATAGGTTTCCCAGAGTTTATCCAGATTTGAAATATCCTTCAGGGTATGATATTTTCCAAGCATCTGGCAAACCCTGGTATCGTAAACGGTGAAACTGTCTGGGTACAAGACAGTCAAGATGGCTGTGGACATGGGCAGTAAGAATCCCCATTCATCCATCAATACTTTCATCTTTTCTTTCTCTGTTGGAGCCTGATGAATCTGCGAAGTGAGTTCTTTACAAGCTTCCTCCAGGCTCTTATGCTCTTTCTTCAGTAACCTCTTGGCAATAGTGGATTTTGAACGATTGGCTTTCCAAATGATAACACAAAAGAGGTCAAAGGCATTCAGGTATCCCTCTTTTTGGAATCGGGAATTTACAACATCGAACAGGTAGTTTTCTAAAGAGTAAAGCTGGACAAAATCAATTTCATTGGTTGTACTTTTTTTCATGGTATAAAAAATTAGGTGTGGAACATGGACATACCCGTCTTAAAGGAACCGCCAAGGCCCCGCACACAAAGTAAGCCATGCCCACACCCGTTGTGTGAGCAGTAGCTATTTATTCCTTGTGTGCTATTTAAAATTGGCGGTTTCTTAAGACACAGATAAACGCTAATGCATCATATCATATATAAAGAACGTAAACTGTTTCCAGTCAGAACAAAAATACACAAATCAGACCAATATCAACTTCAATTAAATGCTTTTTTGGAACCGGGATATTAACCGCCCTGATGAAGTCTTTTAATTTCCTTGTTGGCTTCTATAAACGGGCTAATTTATTCCTGGAATGGCTTGTAGTACCTTATGGTTATCTTCTTGTTTTAATGGGCTAAAAGAAGCGTAAAGGAACGAAAAGGGGGAGGCTGGCCATTGATACCGGAAAACAAGTTTAATTGCTGTCGGACTTGCTTTCCGGTTTATTTGCTCAGTTGTCTCCCCCTTGGAATTGATTACTTGTACTTACGAGGTTGGCCTTTTGAATACTGACCGAATTTGGTTCTTTCGATGATTTTCTCGGCTACGAATTTCTCCAGCCATTTTTCAGCAGTTGAAATCTTGATATCCAACTTCTCAGCTATATTGTCTGCATCGTTTCGAGTAAAAATCATAGGCAGTTCTTGATAGTACGTGCGGATCAACTTACTGAATTTCAGTAATTTGCTTGAATAGCCGGCCAATTCGTTGTAAATTTCAAATGAATGCACCTTAAGGACTTTGGCTATTTCAAGGGCGATATAAAAATCCTTCAGATCACAATTGATCGTTATTTCAGTATCAGATTCCGGAATATTATCTTCCATCCGTAACAAGGATAAAAGCATTGATATCCTGAATGTCACTAATCCGATCCGAAAAAGGATTTCAGCTCCGGAGCCCTCTCTTTCATCATTTATTTCCTGCGTCCACTTTTCAAAATATGAATTAAACTCCGACTTTTGATCTGGATTTAACTCAAATTTGACATTTTTTGGCAACAAGACATAAATCTGCAACACTCTGTTGCTGAATACCAGAAATTTTTCCTGTAAGCCTTCTTTACGCCTCCATGGATCCCGCCATTTGGGTATATTCTGAAATTTGTAGAAAATTATCCGACTGAATAATCCGTTATCAACCTCCTGCACCAAATTAATCAGCTGATCTTTAGTACCACTCAGTGCAACAGAAAGAACCGGGAATTCAATTTCAAAATATTCATCTTTTTGCTTTCTGTTTACACTTAAAGATTCACCATGATAGGCTTTTCTTAAAATCGTACTGTAATGACCCCATTCAGTTACAAACATCCGGTTGACCACATCAGCCTCGTTATCGAAGATGACACCGTAACCATTGTTGTCATTCATCAACTGAAGCATGCCAGCCACACTACTATCTGCTGGAATGAAAAGGGTTTTACGTACTTTTTCAGGTAAATCCATCTCGTATTTTGGGTCAGCCTCATGCTTTTCTATTTCTTCAGCTCTCTTTTTTAGCATCCACTTATATTCATCCCAAAAATACTGATGCATTTTTAATCCCAGCTTCCGGGCCCAGTTCATAACAGCTTTCCCGGACGCTGGAGGTGCAACGATCATGGAGTAAATATTACAACATGTTTCCATATCATCATATAAACCCTTTATCATGGGGAAACATCCGCTGAGAACCGCTATAGAACTAATAAGGTACATATCTTTTTGCCGACGGTCATCAAAAAGCTCGCAACTTTCTTTCAACAGATCGGGCAGCATTTCGTAAATATGTTCAGGGAAGTAAGGCATTGGATTGTCAGGATTATCTGCATAATCAGCTATTGACTGAACCTGGCTCGCATTTAGTTCATCCTGGACTTCGGCGCTTTCAGGAGGTTCTTCCTCCTCTTCCTGCCCGGGCGGCTCACCTTCATCCTCATCGATGGCCGGTTGAATAAGAGCTTTTAGCTGATCAATATCTAGTTTCAGCGCAACGTAATCAGAAACATCCTTACCTCCCGCTTGCTTCAGACTTTCCGGTAAAATTACCTGACGGAAACCGAACTTGTCTGCCAGTTCACGAGAGGCCTTCTGTCCTGTCTCATCAAGGTCGTAAAGGACTGCTACCCTGTTAAAAGTGTGATAATTCAGACTTTCAGCAAATTTGGCATCGATGGAAGCTGTTTCTGAGTTGAGTGAGATCACATTATAGTACCCCAGGCTCCGGAGTGTCATGACATCCTTTTCACCGCCGGTGATGATAACATAATCCAGTACAAAATTATGCCCATCGCCCTGATCGATTTGATCCCAACCAAAGTAATAATCCTGAGGCTTGCTGCCGACATAGAGAAATGACTTTGGCTTCGGACAATAAATCTTCGCGAAACCGTTGCCTTTGTAGGCAAACAGCTTTTGAAAGCGGCTTTTATAAAAGGTATAGGGTTCTCCTGAAGATTTATTGGCAGTGTAGCCATCTATCGAAACTACATTGTACTCATTCAGGATTTCAATTGTAATTCCGAACTGTCCGAAATACTCCAAATCCTCTTTTTTAAATTTTCGTTCAATGAGTGTGAAGGACTTGTCGGAATCTTGCCGGACAGGTTCGATTGCAGGGGCAATGATGGTTCCTGGCTCAGCGGCGCTGATAGTTCCCTGTTCAATCGCTTTTGTCAAGTCCTCGAACATGCGTTCGAGAATCTCAGGGAATTGGGTTTTGAAGTCAAGTTTGTAGTAAAATCCGGCAAATACGAATACATCACCGTGATATTCGGAATCTCCGTGATCCCAAAAACGCCATTTTTCATCTTTTAAGTAGATGCTTAAGCTTGGTTTTCCGTCCTTATAAAAAGGATTGTAGGTACTTTTACAGCGATTATCGCTTATAAGTACAAGACCAGAGATGATTAATTTGTAAAAGAGAATCCCGCCCTGAGTCATTTCGAGAATCTCATCTTTTGAAATTGACATAAATTTAATTTTTTAGATAATCCAGCGTCGAAAAACGTAAATCACTACGATTAAGCCTGAATCATAAGCTGGTTGATACCGGATTCAGTTGCGTTTATTTACGATTTCTCCGAATGACTGAAATGTCAAGAGGGAGGATTACAATTTTTCATACGATTCAGGACGAACCGTATTTATTACGACAGTAGATTACAAGCTCTACCTGCTTGATTGTATTAAGTGGCCAGGGATTTTACACCTGGCTCTTGTTTTCAATTCAATATGATCAAAGAACATTTATCAATTGCTAATTTAGTCATCGGTAAAAAGCCAATGCAAATTTTTTGAATATTTTTTTTGCTTTTAGGTTTTTTAGTTCAGATTTTCAGCTTATAGAAAAACATCACGGAAAGAATTTTTTAACATAACAGGTTAATAAATAACCATTTGGCAGAATTTAACCTAAGCTATTTACCCTCTATAAGGTTTCCATTTTCATCCAAAATTCCGGAATCAATTAGCTCTTGAAGCTTCCTATCTGCTTGGTCAATCATCTCCTTAGTCACTTTTACTACTTCAGGTTTAATCCCTTTCATTCTTTGCTCAAATAATTCCCTGCTTCTGATCGGTCTTTCCAGATGTAGCAATTTAAAGACTTCATCAAAAATCAGCGTTTTTTTCTTTAAAAGCTTTTGAGCAATGATCTCTACTTTCTCCCAATTTTCATCATCTTCAAAAAAAGCTATTGTTTCATCCCAGAGTCTTTGCATAGGAAACTTCTCTAAATCAAAGTCCATTCTACTTGAGAATGCAATATTCAATGATCTCCCGCTATCAGTACCTGCTCTTTCCCATTCAAACTTTCCTGTTACAAAAGCTTGACTGATTATTCCAGCCATGTCACATTTTATAGCATTCCAGGATAATTCAGGTTCATCAGTCTCAATAAAGTAGTCCGTACCTCCATATTCATTCTCTACATCTATGCTCCCAGCACTCCCCTTTTCCTTGTCTGGAATGATAGTAACTCTGCAAAAATCCATACCTAATATGGCAGCATAGACTGTATGACCGGCTTCATGGTAAGCAACAGCTTTGATCTCCTTGCAAATTTTCGTTTTGGGGACTATTTTCTTTACTTTAATAAATTCATTGAATTTAATATCAAAGGGATCAGTATACATTGTTTCTTCTGAAGGCCAATGTATTTCTTCTTTAGTTTTCCTTGAATTTTTCATAATCACTTCTTTTTGAATACAAATCATAAAAAGCCTATAAATCCTAAACCATATATATATTTTTGATTTTCTTTAACTCTATGTTTTTGAATATTTTATAAAAAATCAATCTTAATCATTAAAGATATTACATTCCTTGCTTTCAATTAAGCATGATTCTTCATTTTTATTCTTTAAAATATATAATCACCTTAAAGGGAGTCAGTTAATATCAGGATTGATCATTTCTTAATGAATGATGTACAATTTCCTTTAAATTCTATTTAATTTATTGATTATTAATTCTTTATTAAAATATCCTGATTTTTATATAAAATATAGAAGGTTTATGATTTATATGATTTATATGATTTTAGGATTTGAAACAATAATCAAGAAATTATATTAAAAACCTTGGAAATAGGATATTTTGGCAATTAGATGCTAATTATTTTTGCATTTCTTATGATATATATTAGATATATATCATAATTTATATCACTATTTTATGAGCATAAACTAATTAATTATGATTAATTATTGTAATCCATATTTTGTACATATTGTTAATATTTATTCAATATATATCTTGACAGTTGTTATTCCATTTCTTACCTTTGCTAAACAAAAAAATTAAATGAAATGGAAAGTAATGAACAGCAAAGCGAGAAAAGAATACGCTTCGTAAAAATTGCAGAAAAAAGAGTAAACTATGTTTTAAAATATTTGGACAGTTTAGGAAACTGTGCGAATAGAAGAAATTATGAGTATTCTGATAAGGATGTGAAAAAGATATTCTTTGAACTAGATAAAAAGTTAAAAGAAATAAAGAATAAATTTGAAGGTGGAGAATCAGATAAGTCAGTTTTTAAACTTGATTTATAGATATTTATTTTAAAAAAGCTAAGATGAATAATCAAGAAACTAAAGACTTATGCCTACAATTAATTAACTGTGACAACGAAGAAGAAGTAATTGTTATCTTGAAACAACATGGATATTGGGATGATCCAAGATTATGGAGATTTTACGATGATAATGAAAATAATTTTAGTACAATCGGAAATCAGCAAAGATTGCCTGAGGCTGCACTTGTTGAAAAGATTATTAATTCAATTGATGCATTACTTATAAATAAATGCAGAGAAGAAGGTATAAATCCAGAAGACAATAATGCACCCAAAAGCATTAAAGAAGCAGTAGCAAAGTACTTTGATGATAATCCCGAAAGACAATACACAGGCCTAATTTCAGAATGGTCAAGTTCAAAAAGAACTGAAATTGCTAAAAATATTACAGTCGCGATCACAGGCGAAACTCCACAATCGGGATACCCATCAATCACAATTTCAGATAACGGAGAGGGACAAAGTCCGGATGCTGTACCAGATACTTTTTTATCTCTGTCCAAATCAAATAAACTTAGAACCCAATTTGTTCAAGGGAGATTTAATATGGGAGGGACTGGTGCATTGAAATTTTGTGGTATACATAATCTTCAGTTAATTTTAACAAGAAGAAATCCTGCTCTAATTAAGGGAGGGAATGAAAGTGATGATTATTCTTGGGGATTCACAATCGTTCGAAGAGAAAGTCCCTCAGGAGGTAGACGAAATTCTGCTTATACGTATTTGGCTCCTATTGCTGCGCAAATAAATCCTAATAAAGGTCGAATAATTCGATTTACTTCCAACGAATTGCCAATTTTCCCAACAAATTATAAAAAACCTTATGGCCGACCATCAAAATACGGAACACTTATTAAACTATATAATTACAAACTATCAAGTCGAACACATATTTTCCGGACATCTGGTTTATTAAGTAAACTTGATTTGTTATTAGAAAATCCAGCTTTACCAATAAGGTTATATGAATGCAGAGATTATAGAGGTCATGAAGGTAGTTTCGAGACAACGTTAACAGGAATACAGGTTCGCTTAGAAGATGATAAGCAGTCAAATTTGGAAGATAAATTTCCTTCCACATTTTTTATGAAAGTAGACGGTGAAGAAATCACTGGGAAAATTTATGCATTTAAATTTGATAAGTCCAAGGCCTATAAACAAAGTGAAGGAATTCTTTTTGCCGTCAATGGTCAAACACAAGGTGTATTACAACAAGAATTTTTTAACAGAAAAGGATATGCATATTTAGCTGACTCGTTGCTTATAGTAGTCGATTGCAGTAAAATGAGTGCAAGAGCGATTGAAGATTTATTTATGAATAGCAGGGATAGGCTTAGTAGTAGTGAACTCAGATATAAAATCGAAGAACAACTTGAAGATGAAATAAAAAATAATCAATTATTAAAAGATTTACGTGAAAAGAGACGACGGCAACTTATTGAATCGAAAGTAGGAAAAGATAAGCCACTTGAAGATGTATTAAAAAAATTACTTAATAAACACCAGATATTTACTAATTTGTTTCTTCCCGGTACCAGGTTATCAAATCCATTTAAAACCAAGGAAGTCCAGGCAGAAGAAGTTGAATTTCATGGTAAAAATTATCCGACATTTTTTAAATTAAAAGACAAATCAAAAAAGGATGTGCTTGAGAAACAATGCCATATTAATATGCGTTGTAGAATTATTTTTGAAACTGATGCCGAAAATGATTATTTTGATCGAAATATAGATCCTGGTAGCAATGAAGTATTTCTTGTTGAGAATGGAAATGAATTACCAGTTAAAAATTATCGAATGAACCTTCAAAGCGGCATTGCTGTGTTGAATTTATCTTGGCCAGAAAATGTAGAAGTAGGTGATAAGTTAAATTTTAAGTGTCTTGTCAAAGATTTTACAAGAATAGTAAATCCTTTCATTAATAAATTCACTATTAATATTTTAAGAGAAGCTAAAACCAATCCAACTGATCCAAATCCACGTAGAAAACCTCCTATAGATAAACCAGGAAACGAAAGAGAAATTGAATCTAAGGGTGATTTTCCAAAACCAATACCAGTATACGAGCATGAATGGGAAAAATATGGTTTTGATAAATTCTCGGCTTTAAAAATTATTGACGGCGGTTTGACAACAGAAAGTTCAGGAGATTCAAGTATTTATGATTATTTCATAAATATGGACAATATATATTTAAAGCATGAACTTAAACAGGTTAAAGAAGAACCTGAATTAATTAAAGCCAGATTTAAATATAGTTTGGTTTTAGTTGGTCTGGGTTTGATACAGTATTTTAAACTAAAGGAAGATACCCCAGCTAAAGAAGAAATTGAAGAATCTGAGGATGAATCCATAGAGCAAAAAGTTTTCGAAGTTAGCAAAGCCTTGGCTCCAATTCTATTGCCTTTAATAGACTCTTTAGGATCGCCAGAAATGGAAGAATATGCTGTTTCAGATTACTCTTCAGATGTTTCTTAAAGTATGCAGTAATAGGACTTCTTTTGCTGTATTTAATGAGGCTTTTTGAGAAATATACCACTTTCTATGTGGGACTTCTCTCCATATCCTTCCATCATCCTTCTTGGATGAATCTCTTAATATAATCTCTTTATATCCCGCCGCTTCCATCACTTCTAAAAACCTTGATAGTTGCCAATTAGGTTGTGAAAAAGCTACCAATTGAGCAACAACAGTATTCCGATCAATAATCTCACTTAAAGATTTATATGTTCTAAATAATAAATTGTAATAATTTTCATGTCCTTTTTGTGACCTACTTCCTAAAGTATAATATGCTTCCCCATGTCCATCTTCCGTACTTGAAATCCAATAAGGTGCTGAAGTTTCTTTTCTTCCCCTTATTTGCCACCTATGATATAACATGTGAACTCCCGGGTATGGGGGTGAAGTGACTATTAACTTAAAAGGAACAAATTCATCGATAATTTTCTTATTGATATTGTCAGCAGACCCGTATAGGAGAGTTGGTGTATAATATTCTTTTTCAATAACTCGATTATATAGCTGTTTCATTCCTTCAGCCATCTCATAAGAAGAAGATAATAATTTTTCTTTGAACTGCTCTACATTTGGTATCTTCAGATTATTATCAAGTGCCCATTGTGCTGATTTTAACAAAATACATCGATAAAATCCATTCAATTTACTATCCTTAATTTCAGCTGAAAAGTTTATCAATTGTGCTATCGTTTTTCTTATCCGCCAGGATTCTTTAGTATTTAAATTTCTGTGATATCCATGATCCACCCAGAAGTCGTCGTAGACCACTGAATCATATATTTTTAATTTATCAGTCTTTTCTTTAATGAAATTAATAATGAAATAAAGGTCTTCATCTTTTATTAAAGTTGTCTTTACCTTTGAAAGAAAAAATGATAATTGATTTATATCATTTCCGGCTGACCTTCTTCCAGCAACAAAAGCCTCAACTAATGAAGTTCCACCTCCCATAAAAGGATCTAAGACTGTATCTCCTGGCGAGGAGAATGTTTCAATAACAGATTTGGCAAATAAAGGTGAAAACCTGGCGGGATAATTATAGTAATTATGAGTAAGACCCTTTATAGAAGTGCTATCCTGTAAGCTGTCTAATAGGCTATTATGCTGAACCTCACTGAGCATTAACAATATGAATTTTGAAGTAAAATTATAATAATTTGTTAAGTAAAGAAGCCTACCTCAACTTAATAAGTATTCCCATTTGTATATATCTATTTGAATATCTGACCATTGCTTAAAGTAGTATTTAAAAAAATAATAATAGCCAACTTCTGGTACCTGGTTAACCTCCAAATAACTATCTAAGTATCTTAGCATATCAGTCTTAACAGTAAGTAATCTTCATATTTGTAAAATTCCCTATTATAAGCTTGGAGTAGGGTTTCTTCAAGAAACAGGAAATTGATGATTGGATTGAAAGGACCATGCATAAAACCGGGGAAGTCTATTTAAATGAATATTTAGTAAGAAAGGGAAGGTAATAGGTATTATACTATGTGTTTGGAAATTAAATTATTCCGTATCTTCGGCTTTCAATTGTCCACTAAAACCTGGCTTTAATAAATTGCTAATATTATGGAATCTAACATTATTTTTCTGGATACCTCAGTCTTTGTCAAAAAGGGTTACTTATTAGGCAATTCATTATCAAGGATAGCTCAATTCAGTAAGCATGGGCATATTGAATTAATCATTTGTGATATTGTTTATAATGAACTCATTAGTAAAATGGAAAGAGATATTAATGCTGCTTCAATAGAATTTCAAAAGGACATAAGTCATATTTCATCTAAGTGTCGCATTTATAAAAACTTCCCACGGTACCAATCAATTTTTGATTTGAAAGAACCAAGTCAAGATAAAGAAGAAGATTTTAATGATTTAAAGAAGCGATTTGATGATTTTCTTCAAGAGAACCTTATAAAGACCATTCCTGTATCAGATACATCAGTAAAAACCATCTTTGACTCCTACTTTAAGGGGAAAGCACCATTTAATGAAGCAAATAAAAAATTTGAGTTTCCGGATGCTTTTATTCTATCAACATATGAAAAGTATTGTAAAGACCATAAATCAAAAGGTTTTATAATTTCATACGATGGAGATATTACTTCTTATGAATCAGAAAATCTTATAATGATCAATAATATTGAAGAGATAAATGAGAAACTAAGCAAAAAATATGATATTCAGCAATTCCAGGAACAAGAACAACAAGATTGGCAGAAGCTTGCGAAGGATTGGTGGGATAAGGCTTGGAGTACGGTCAATATGAGGCAAAATATTATTCAAAAAGATTTGGAAAACGAGCTAATAAAATTGATTGTAAGTGATTTATACTCTAAAAAATCTCTTATTACATATGAAGTACTTAAGATAAATGATATTAATATAGAAATAAATTTACCATTCAAAGGTGAAGAAATTGGTTTGGATTCTGAAGCTGGAACTATACATCTTGAGTCAACAGCCACGGTTTCAATTGATGTTGATATAGCTGATAGAAGTAAGGGATATTATAATGATGAGACTGATAAATGGATTGGGGAACAGATTATATCAAAAAATGCAGTTGAAACAATTTCATTTGAAGTCGATGTCAATGTAATTCATACACCTGAAAATCCAAGTGAAAAACCATCTTATAGGGGATTTGAAAATTTGGAATATTGTGTTGAACTAGAAAACTTTGGATTGTGGTAGTTGATTAGTGAAAGATTTATTTGTTTTTTCTTTTTTTCTTAATTTCAATTCACAAATTGATACCGTTAGAAAATATGAAATATTGCATTCTTTTTATATTTTTAGTAATTACCTATCATTTCAGTCACGGCCAAGAGCCTGATTCAATTGTAAGATTTGGAGATAAATGGAAAGCTAATGATACTATACGTTATACTAAAAATGTTGATGATTTTTGGAGTGGAGTAGAAATTGACTTTCCCATAATTACATCACATCCTAATAATGAGTATTTCAAAAGAAAGGGGATTTCAGAGGACATGCTTGAAGGTTGGACCTTTAACGGAGGTTTTGGTAGTAAAAAGGAATTATTAACAACAAAATTAAAATTAGGATTTGGCGAAATTGAAAATTATAAAATGCAATTCCCATATAATGCGGAACTATCTATTAACAGATTTATCTTCCATAAGATTGTAAATTTCACAAAGAGTACTTTTCAATTGGATGCCTATTTTCACTTCTCTAAGTTTTATAAAGAAGTGTATTTCTATTCTACAAAGTTTAAACAGTCATCTGGATTTAATAGCTGCGATTTTTTAAGCGCTGTGCATTTTGAAAATGATACTTTTAGTAACCAAGTGGAATTCAGGGGAACTTCATTTGGAGGTGATGTTTATTTTACTAATTCAACATTTTTTAATAAATGTAATTTTACTCCATATTTTGTTTCTTTTCACAGATGGATAAAGTCCCCATTTTCGAAAACATGGATTTATCATAATCAAACTTTCATGGTTTCATCACCCAATACAAGATTCCTTAAAGAAGTTCACTTCTGGATGAATTCATTTTTTGATGATGTTGATTTTTCAAATGTAATTTTTTCCAATGGTGCCTATTTTTCTGGCACCAAGTTTTATAAAAATGTTAAATTTGACCATGTGATCTTTTCAAAAAAAGTATCATTTTTTCGTACAATTTTTTTTGCACCTTTATATTTTGGATCTTCTTCATTCCATTCATCCGTTGATTTTTCGTATGCTCAATTACCTGATACAATCTTTTTTTCTGATGTGAATTTGGATTCAATAAGAAATAATATTGATTTTAATAATGCTCTAGTTGACAGTTTGAGGATGCGTTCCAACAATCCTTTATTAAAATGCAAAATATTCCTTAATAACACAGATATTAGTAAGGTAATTATTGATCCATCAAAATTTGAGTTAGCCTTTGAAAATAACTTGCCATATGATGTTAGATTAAGTATTTATGAACAAGTTATAAAAAAATGTAAAGATGAAGGTTTGGAGGAAAGTGCCGAAAATTTCGATATTGAATTTCAGAAATTCCAAATTCATCATGAGCACAATAAATTTTCCTCGATTATAATTTGGATTTACGAATATTGGTGGAATTTTGGATATAATCGATCTAAAATATTTAGAAATACATTATTTGCATTCTTACTTTTCTTCATCCTTTTCTTTAGTTTTATGAAATATTTTTGCAAGGTATATCTTCCACGCGATATTGGAGTCAAAAGTGATGAAATTCCGATATTGACTATCAGTTCTTTTACTTCATTTTTATTGAGATTTAAAATTGCAATCTTTTACACTGCAATAGTTTTCTTTAGTTGGAGGATTGTTCATGAGGACGTAAAATACCGAAAATATCCTTGGGGGGCCTTAATAATATATATAGTTTTTATTATTGGAATCATACATTTAGCTTATTTGGCTGGTTTTGTGATAGCCAAATAACCAATTATTTGTAGAGTAAAATGTAAGCTTCCCCGAACTTTGGCCATTTCACCCAGCCTTCAAAATTTAGATAATAGCGAAGGTCGGGGAGCCGAGGTGGAAAATCCGGTCAAATTGGCCGGATTTTTTGTTTTTAGACCTTCGCTAACCCTTGATATTCGTTACTTAGAGAAGTTCTTCATCTAAAAATCAAAATTTGGATAATTCGATTTTTAGATATGAAGAAAATTTACATTATCCAGTGTCAAATAGAGCTTTCCCTTGATTGATAAGGATTATTAAGATTTAGAGTCTACTTCGGGGGGATATACGCTGACCAAATTGACCAGCCTTAGCTGATGTTATTTAACCACCCTGACATCCATGCTATTAATGGTAAGTGGTGGTCAATTTGTTCTGGCAGGGAATGGTAAAATCATCAGCTCTGTCCAAATAACCTTTGTTTGCATGCTATTGTAAACGGTAAATAACAATGCAAGATTTCGGCAATTAAGAATGCAAGAAATCGGTAAATAAGGATGCAGGTATTCGGTAAATAAGAATGCAAGTCCTTCCCCTTCGTTAAGTTCCCATTTAAAAGAAAAGTTGGAGGTTTAAGGGCAAATTGCCCATGGGCAATTTGCCCTTAAAAAACCTCAAATAAACCTGACTTTTGGTTTCTAAACCAATCCAGTCAGCTATGAAAAAATTTGAACACAAATGGATTATGTATCACGAGTTACACCATCAGCGCCGAAACGGAATGACCCCGCCCCAGATTGCTTCATACCTGGTTATGGACACCCGAACGGTTAAAAAATTTTTAGCAATGAGCGAACAACAGTATTTGGATTTTCAACAGCAATTGTCGACCAGGACCAAGAAACTTGCACCCTATGAGGGCTATGTCAAGAGCCGGCTGGAACTTTGCCTGGAGGCTTCTTCTGCGCAGGTGCACGACTGGTTGAAAGAATACTACCCGGCCTTTCCCCGTGTGAGCATCAAGTCCGTTTATAACTTCGTATTGTATGTTCGCAACAAGCATCAGTTGCTGAAAACATTTGACACCAGAGCGTATAGCCAGGTTGAACAGTTGCCTTACGGCAAGCAGGCCCAGGTTGACTTTGGCGAATATAATATGACTGACGTGGATGGCCGGCGCAAAAAGGTTTATTTCTTTGCCATGGTCCTGTCGCGTTCACGCTTCAAGTTTGTATGCTTCAATGAACATCCATTTACCACCCAAACAGCGATTGCGGCGCATGAAGCTGCTTTTGCATTCATTGGCGGCTATCCTGGTGAGCTTGTTTATGATCAGGACAAATTGCTGCTGGTGGATGAAAACAAGGGCGACCTGATCTTCACAGAGGCTTTCCGGGCTTACCTGCAAAGTCGTCCGTTTAAAGTGCGTTTCTGTCGCAAGAGTGACCCTCAAAGCAAAGGAAAAATAGAAAACGTCATAAAATACATCAAGTATAACTTCCTGAGGGGTCGGGTTTATTATGGTATTCCGGTACTGAACGACCAGGCGATCGATTGGCTGGGTCGCACTGCAAATGCCAAGGAGCATTCTACTACGTTGAGCATACCAGCGCTGGAATGGGAACTGGAGAGCGTGCATCTGATCCCTTTAAAACAACCCTTTGCCATTGCCCGGGATAATCCGGCATACAACGTGACAAAAGATAATGTCATCCATTTTAAGGGCTGTTCTTACTCGGTTCCCGATGATACGTTCCAAAAGCCAGGAACAGAAGTACTTGTCCGGCAGCAAGATGATTGCCTGATCATTTGCAATACTGGCGGAGAGGAAATTGTCCGGCATCAGATATCACTGTTGAAGGGCCAGCAAGTCCGAAATAACAACCATAAACGCGATCATAACAAAAAGGTAAAGGAACTTATTGCTCAGGCGATGAGGTTGTTCACCGATCAGGAAAAGGCCATAGGTTACCTCGAAAATATACATAAGCAAATGCCCCGCTATGCGCGGGACCAGATTAACATGGTTGCATCAGCAGGGAAAAAATACACAAAAGAAGAGATGGACCAGACCCTGGCTTACTGTCTTGAAAATAACCTGCCCAGGGCCGTTGATTTTGAACCGGTGTTGCTTTCTATCAGACAGCAAGTTGTAACTCCCCAGACATTGAATAAAGGGGTAGACCGCCTTCAAAACAGCAAGTATAGGATCCAGCCACAAACCAGTAGTATATCAGATTATAAACAAATTCTTTGACCATGGAAACAAAAACGGAAAGCCTGTGTAACCTTGCACGGCAACTCAAACTCGCCGGAGCGGGTGGGGCCATGAATGATCTGCTCATCAGCGCCCAGCAACAGCAGATCAGTTATCTTGACTTTGCCTTTGGGTTACTTAATGCTGAGATCGATCATCGTAACCGGCAGAACCTTGCCCGAAGGCTTCGAAACGCAAAGTTGCCTGCCAATCATGACCTGGAACTGTGGCAAGAAAACCATCTCAGTGGAATATCCCCAAAACAATTAACTCAACTGCGTGAATGTATCTGGCTCGAACAAAACTTTAACATTATCCTGATGGGACCCAGCGGAACAGGAAAAACCTTCATCGCTGCCGGGCTTTGTTACGAAGCCTTGCTCAAGGGTTATAAAGCCTGCTTCAGGACAATGGAACAGCTTGACCATCTGCTGAAAATGAAAGATATTACCAAATCAGCTGCCCGTGAATATACCGTACTGCTCAATGCAGATCTGTTAGTGATCGATGATATTATGATGTTCCCCATCGAACGCAAACAATCAGTAACCTTGTTTAATCTCATTGATCATCTTCACCAGAATGCCTCTATTGTCGTCACAACCAACAAGAGCCCGGATGAATGGGTTAAAGTACTCGATGATGAAGTGCTGGCCGCAGCAATCCTGGACCGGTTGCTTTTCAAGTGCGAAGTGGTCAAATTATCCGGTAAATCCTACCGGCTGGAAAACAGAAAAACAATCTTTGAAAATAACGTTCTTTAATATTTTGTTCCTTTGCAAATCGGAAATTAACGATGCAGAAATACTTGCATTCTTATTTACCGAAAATCTGCATTTGTAATTACCGCTTACAGCTATTTCCCAGCTATTTTAATTTAGATACTTTTTCTGAAATTTTTCCAATAATACATGAAGTTCTTCATGCTTACCTTCTCCGATTACTGCTTTTTCATGGTTTTCAAAATCATTTAATAACCTATTTTGATCTGATTCTGACAACCTGGCGTCACCCATTGGAAATAATATGTTGTTTTCTTTTGCGATATGATTTCTAAGAAGATTAACATAGGATATTGCTGCATCTACAAATGCATTTTTATTGATTGTATGATTAACAATACTTTCTTGCATCTGTTTGATGAAATTACGCCCTTGTTGGTGTTCTGATAGCATAACACCTATCGGTCCACGTTCGTTAGGTATTCCAACTTTTTCAAGGGCAGGAAAGAAATAACCCTCTTCTTTCCCATGATGGCATTTGTCGGCAAATACTTTTAGAAAATCTATCATATCCTCAATATCCTTAGTATCTACCTCTTCATTTTTACGGATATTCTCAACAATTCTTTCTATCACGTTAAGAACAATCAAAATTGCCTCATGTTCGTGCATTAAATCTTCACTTGCTTTATTCATAGTTTTATTTCCTATTCTTATATGATTATAAAAAGGCTTGTCTGCAATCGCCCAACGTAAGGATTTCAATGAGCATCACCTTGAGCTGGTGCTATGGAGTGCCCATCGCATCCATGACCTTCGGCAGCATGGCCTTCTACCTCTCCTTCGGCGAACTTGAAGAACTGGACATATGCTTCAATATATTCTCTTCCGGCTTCGACATTATTGACATCAAATTTCTTCAATGACATCACTTTATCAAACCGTTTTGTTAATTCCGGCATGTCGTCTTTTGATACCATTCCTTCCAGTGGTGATAAGTTCCCTACTTCAATTGATTTATCAGCAGCCAGTACTTTTTCATCAATGGGAATTCCTGATGGTTTCACTCCGGTAAAAGGCACTCCTTCTCCGGCTCTGTGAATTCTGACCAGCGTTTCAAAAAAATATGTTTCTGCCAGTACTTTAGCATCAGTACTGAACCCTCTGACTTTCATCATAAGGTCAAATGCATCCTTGATTTCTTTTTCATGTGCGGCTGGAACCCATTTGAGGGTATAGTTCACATTGTTTTGCTCGATTGCTTGCTTTGCATCTGCAATTAATGGGCCATCCATTGTATCGCAATGGGCATAAAGGGCTTCGTTTATTCCTAATAACAAACCCAATATCAGGATTCCAATAATCTTGATTTTCATAATAATCGTTTTTAAATCCATTTTCGACTCAAAAGTATATCGCCTTGAAAATAAATACTGTAACACATGTTACAAACTTTAACATTTTTCCCGGGACATTGATAATTCAGATAATAGCCAACTTCGGGGAGTCGGGGTAGAAAAATTTGATGATTTTTCATTGAACTGGTTGATGGAAAGCTATTTGTATGTAGTTGGAGTCAAGGCCGGGGTTAGATTTAGATACTTTTTTCAGCCCCCATTCCTGGCTCTTCCCCCACCCGGGGGAAGGGAGTATTTTCTTTGCAATTTGAAGTAACAACGATTCTCAGTAACTTCGCTCATTAATGGATTATCTTGGCCAAGCTTGGAGGACAGGAAGATTATCCGATTTATTTCGGGGCTGGGCCGGAAATACTGCGGATTGCCGGAGATTTGAGAAAATCGATGACACCGGCAGAAAGGTTGTTATGGAAAGAGATCAGGAATCGAAAGATCAATGGGTTCAGTTTTCGAAGGCAGCACCCTGTCAAGGATTTTGTTGTGGATTTCTTCTGTTATCATGCCATGCTTATCATCGAAATTGACGGAGACGTACACGACGATGCTTATCAGAAAGAAAGGGATGATGAAAGGATGAAAATCATAAAAAAATTAGGTATAAATGAAATTCGGTTTAAAAATGAAGAGGTAATAAACAACCTTGAACAAGTCATTAAAAGAATTGCAATAGAACTTAATCAGAAATAGCAAGAACTTCCCCTTCCCCCGGGTGGGGGAAGGGTTAGGAATGGGGGCTGAATGGGGTTTTTGGAAAAATGAAAATATCCAAATTTTTCTATGGTTTTTCACTTAATCCGTTGATGAAAAGTGTTTTGTGTGTAGTTGGAGTCAATGCCGGGGTCGGATTTAGATACTTTTGATTCTGGTAAGGGGATTTGATCACTTTCTTATTCCGGTGGATTTTCAAGCTGGAAGCAAGCCGGTAAGGCATTCATTGGTTAAATCATATGAAGATACCAGGTTGGGGGAGATCGTTTCTTAGCAGGTTGCTTTCCCTTATTAAATTGGAAATTAAGATGACAAAACTTTAAATTATAGTTTCATTAGTAATGGAATCACGTCATTTACGAATCCTTGAAATTTATCATTATCTAAATCATTTGCTGTATGAATATAGATAATTTTCGAATCAATCTTTATTAACCAAGATAGGTTTGCTCCAGAATTACCTGGATACTTAATTGTATTTTCCTCGCCAAATATACCTAAACCATATTTATATCCTTTTACGTCTCTAACCCAATCTGTCATTATGTTAAATTCGGGTTGTTTACTTATAAAGGCCATCATTCTTAAATAATCTTCAATTGTCCCAATCATACCACCAGAATATGCTGATAAGCTATAATGATATGGCCAAGGATTCATATATCCTTTTGGATAATTACCATTACCATCATCCATTCTTATTGAAGGTGCTATTCCTTTAAAACGTTCTAACAATAATTCATTGACCGTTTTCTTGGTTTCTTTTTCCAAAATAATTCCAGCTATATTAAATCCTGTGTTTGAATACAATACAGAATCCCCCGGATTAAATGCTAATTCTTTATTTTTATAAGCTGTATCAATAGTTAATTGAGCATTACCTGCTTGTTTACAATTAAATAATAATCCAACATAATCCTTTATTCCACTGGTATTTGACAACAACATTTTTATTGTGATTTTGTCAGACTTTTGATAACCTTGATTTAATGGAAACCATTTATCAATCGTAGATTGAATATTTAACCCATTTTTTAGAATTAAATAGCTAATTGCAGGTTTTGAACCTGGACACACTAGACGTAAATCGTTTCCCTTGTCAATTGCTCCATTTGAAAATGTTTTTACAATATCAGTATTACAATCAATAACACCTACAAGTATTCCAGCATCCTTATTTGTCGATGATAAAACATACTGATTTAATAAACTATCTATTACAGAATCAGTTTGAGCCTTTGCGCTAAAGAAAATAGAAATTAGCAATGTTGTCAGAATAATTTGTCGTTTCATTTCTATTATGTTTAATTGATGAGTCTTTTTGCATTTTGCCTAACAACTTATGGCTAAATGTATTGCGTTTATTTTCAATTTAGCGTTTACCAGTAAAGGTAACATTTAATGTATGGTTAAAAAAAAATTACAGCTTAAAACCTCACAAAAATGGAAGAAAAACCAGGGTCGGATTTAGATACTTTTAATTCTGGTTAATGGTTTTGATCACTTTTTATTTCAGTGGGTTTTGGAGCCGGAGGCAAGCTGCTGAGGCATTCATAGCTCAAACTATATTGAAGATACCAGGTTGGGGGAGATAATGGCTTAGCGGGTTTTTCTCATAATTGATTCATAATATTTAATGTATGTTAATATCTGATTTTATATACTCAATCAATCTTCTCTAAAAATGACTCTAACTTACAATATCAATTCTGATTTTCAACTATCTGCACAGGCCGATTACCTTGACCAATCAAGGCCGTTCATTTCCTGACAAGTTATAAGATACATTCTCAGATATATAAGGTGGTCAATTTAAATTGGCGCAGACTGGTCAACTTGGTCGGCGTATGCACCTATCCTTCTGTGAATTTATTATTTGCTACTTTTAAGTATCTTTGTAAAAATTATATGATAATGGTCACGGTCCTTAAATACGGCGCTGATAAGAATAAGATCAGGTCACTGCTGGAACGATTGAAAAATCAAAAAAGCAAAAGTGGCATTGATGCTTATAAATACTGCGGAGTCATTTCACTTGCAGAAGAACCTCTTTTAATTCAAAAAGAGATGAGAAATGAATGGAAATAAGATCTTTGTTGACACAAACATCATTTTATACCTGCTAAATGGCGATGAAACCCTTGCAGAACTGCTTAATGGCAAACAGCTTTATATTTCATTCATTACCCAACTTGAATTATTAAGTTATCCGAAAAATTCCAGGAAAGATATTAAGATCATTCAGGAATTTATCGAACAATGTATTATCATTGATATTAACGAAGAAATAAAGGACATTGTGATTGACTTGAAAAAGAAACAGCAATTCAAACTTCCTGATGGTATCATCATTGCAACTGCCCTTTATCTTGATCTACCATTAATCACTGCTGATCAAGATTTTAAAAAACTGGATAAGCTGAATCTTATCTTTTATGAGCGATAATTAGTTTTATCCATAAAGTGGTTTCTTTATTTAATTTTAAAATTTAGATAATAGCCAACTTAGGGGAGCCGGGGTGGAAAAACCGGTCAAAAAGGCCGGATTTTTCATTTTCATATCTTTTATAAGCCTTGATATTCCCGACTTAGCTTAATTCATCTTCCATTAAAAAAAATTTAGATACTTGGTTTTTTGGAAAAATGAAATTATCCAATTTTTTTGATGGTTTTTCATTGAACTGGTTGATGGAAAGCTATTTGTATGTAGTTGGAGTCAAGGCCGGGGTTGGATTTAGATACTTTTTTCAGCCCCTATTCCTGGCCCTTCCCCCACCCGGGGGAAGGGAGTATTTTCTTTGCAATTTGAAGTAACAACGATTCTCAGTAACTTCGCTCATTAATGGATTATCATGGCCAAGCTTGGAGGAAAGGAAGATTATCCGATTTATTTCGGGGCTGGGCCGGAAATGCTGCGGATTGCCGGAGATTTGAGAAAATCGATGACACCGGCAGAAAGGTTGTTATGGAAAGAGATCAGGAATCGAAAGATCAATGGGTTCAGGTTTCGAAGGCAGCACCCTGTCAAGGATCTTGTTGTGGATTTCTTCTGTTATCATGCCATGCTTATCATCGAAATTGACGGAGACGTACACGACGATGCTTATCAGAAAGAAAGGGATGATGAAAGGATGAAAATCATAAAAAAATTAGGTATAAATGAAATTCGGTTTAAAAATGAAGAGGTAATAAACAACCTTGAACAAGTCATTAAAAGAATTGCAATAGAACTTAATCAGAAATAGCAAGAACTTCCCCTTCCCCCGGGTGGGGGAAGGGTTAGGAATGGGGGCTGAATGGGGTTTTTGGAAAAATGAAAATATCCAAATTTTTTCATAGATTTTGACTTAATCCATTGACGGAAAGTGTTTTGTGTGTAGTTGGAGTCAAGACCGGGGTCGGATTTAGATACTTTTGTTTCTGGAATAGAGGATTTGATCTCTTTTTATTCCGGTGGGATTTAAGGTAGGAAGCAAGCCGGTAAGGCATTCATTGGTTAAATCATATGAAGATACCGGGTTGGGGGAGAAATTTTAATAAAATCTTATCGGGAAGATTTAAGATAGAATAACTCTACAATGAATCTCCAGCATTCGTGGGAATATTAACTCATTAATTAATTAATATATAGACAATTATAACCGATAAGCAAGAAATATCAGTCACTGAGCAAGCAAACAGTCATTATAAATTATCTCAACTGTGGAAGAATAATTAAGTTTGGTAATGCTCTCCCAAAATTTCTAAGTATTACAATAGAAATAATGGGTTTTGCCAGTTCCACATTTCTACCTTCATGCCATCTGTAATACTCTCCATGAGTGCGTCTAATGATAGGATTTCCTCTGTTCCATAAATTTATTATCTGATTATGTTGACCTCGAGCAGGCAATGCAGCAAATGCCGGGAAATTCTGTCGCAAATGATCTTTAATTCTCTTTAAATTTAACTCTTGTGGATAAGCATGTGCAAATAAATAAGCAACATAATTAGTTTCAAATGAATTATTTATTAAAATTCTTTCTAAATCTTGTAAATTTTGCACAGCATGAGCATCAGGAACTTGATAATCAGGCAACTGATTAAATTCAATAATCTGATTTAATACTTTAATTTGTTGACATCCATTTTGTTGCAAGAGACCAACTTCAAGAGCATGTAAATCTAATCCTTGTCCAAGATCCCAAATAATTGCGAGTTGAAATTGACCATTCATTGCAAATTCGCCGACACTACTCGGTTTAAATTTAAACTCACACCTTTTTATTGAAAATGGTTGGGTATTTCGATCTATTACCAAGCAATCTGGGCTAGTTTGAGGAATCTGCCCATTCATTACAGGGCCCAAATAACTCATATTGAGTACACTTTCACCTAACTCAGACGAAAACAAATGTCTAAGCGAAAATTCTTCAATTGGCTTAAAATTCATATTAATTTTTTTTTCAAAATTATAAAAGATACTTACAAATTCAAATCATTGATTTAAACTTATTTAATATAAGGCGATTGTAAATCCTCACCATAGTTTTCACCAGTAAAATTATCAATTTAATGGGTGGTTTTGACAGATACTGGAGAATCCGGTCAAATTGACCACTTTTTCAAAATCCAGGCTCTCAGGAAAAATTTGGCTTGGATATAAGATTATACCAGGTGGCAGGTGATCGTTTCTTAGCGGATTGCTTTCCTTATTTAAACTGACTATTATCCTGTTATGGGGTCAGATCAATTCATCTAAAAAAGAGATTTGTAAACCTGATATAACTTCTAATTTTAACGGCAAGAAACCTTTTAACTATTTCATGGACTGGTTAATTCATCAGCACTGTCTATTTTTGGAAAATGAAAATATCCAAGAATTTTCATGACTTTGCATTCAATCCACTCGGCTGGCTTGTCAAAGTCCTTAACTGCATACCGGTTTACTCTTTCCAACGCCTTGAAGAACTTCTTCCGCAGAATCTAAAATAAAATCTCCTGGAAATAAAACTAATTTCGCGTTACGAGTCAAGACTTATCAGACCGAAGGGATACAATAAATCCCGATATTGTAAATCATCAGCAAAAAGTTTATCAGTAAAGGTAATATTTTAATGCGTGGTTTTAAAGAAAACAATCCTTGAAAAAGAAATCCTGTTTAACCGCTATTACGGTGGCGAAATGGATAAAGAAGAACTAACAGAGCTGGTCAAATGGCTGCTGGTGGATAAGGAATTAAGTGAGTGGTTCACTGTCCAGATGGAGTTTTTCCTTCTCTTTCGTGATCCTTGGCAGCCTGCATGATGCGTTAAGCCTTGGATTCATTGTTGAAGGAGTCGTCCAAATTGGTAATATTACTTATTAGATACACTCTAATACTGTGGAAAAATCTGAGAGAACATCTCACTTAGAGAAATAATATCATTATATTTATGCTAATATTTTGGAAGTATTAATATACCATTGTATTTACCTACATTTCAACTTTCATTAATAAAGCCATGAAAAAAAGAATATTTATTAGTTATTCAAGTATTGATTCGGAATATGTTATTTCTAATATAGTAAAGAAATTCATCGATGCTGGGATATCAGATATTTGGTTTGACCAACTTATAATGCGTTTTGGAGATGATATTGCTAAAAAGATTTCTAAAGGAATAGATGGGTCTGGTACTTTTCTAATTATATTAAGTAAAGAAAGTGTTGAAAGCATCTGGGTGCGAAAAGAACTTGCACACGTTTTTAATAATGCAAAACATAATTCAATACGAATTATTCCTGTTTTAATTAAAAATTGTGAAATACCTATTGCTTTAGAAGGATTAAAATACGTAAATCTTGTAGAAAATGATAATAATGAACTTGTTGAATTAATTAAGCAATTAAAAAATGACTTGAAACTACCAGCCCTTAGTCAAACGAATGTGATAGAAGAGAATCAGTTAATTTTTGAAAACGGGACTTATGAGGAAAAGAAAAAAGCACTTTATTTTTTACTAGCGGAAGGTTCTTCTAAATCGCTAAATATAATTCTTGGAAACTTAGAGAATTTAGACTTTGAAACTCAAATGATGACAATTA
The DNA here is from genome assembly GCA_023229505.1 of Bacteroidales bacterium. NCBI lineage: Bacteria > Pseudomonadati > Bacteroidota > Bacteroidia > Bacteroidales > Bacteroidales bacterium. Next base: position 27,179 of record JALNZD010000033.1, read on the forward strand.
ATAGTTTAGAAGGTTTTTCTGTTGATTATAAATACGCAAAACCACATTTACAAAGATTAGCTAATCATGAAAATCTAGTTATTTCATCAAAAGTAATAGCTTTGTTATTAAAAGATGGAGATAAAAGTTTTTTGACAAAACTTTTTTCAAATATAAATTTTGATGATAAAGAGGAATATTGTTCTGTAGCAATTCATGCATTATCATTTTATAATAACTATAATTTAAATGAATTAAATAGAATAAAGAATGTATTAGTTGAAGGCCTATTGAATCCACATAGGCAAATAAGATTGGTTACTTTAGGCACTTGTGCAAAGCTATTAAATCAGTTTGAAAATCATATGAATTTAAAAAGCTCAATTACTCATTATATTTCTAAATTATTGCCAGCATGGGATAAAGAAGTTGCTCAAACTGCTAGCTATATATATAAAATGTATAGAAACATAAGCTAATAGAGAATAAATACAGGTTGCATGAAGAATTTTGTATAAACGTTGATTGCATCTAATTCCGGAATATAATGCTTACTTTGCTTCAAAGATTTATGAAATTCAGCCAAAATCATTCTTTAATCAACTGAATAAAATGGAATTCAGACCATTGGAAGGGTTTGTATTTACTGTGAGCCCATTTAACTTTACAGCCATTGCGGCAAATTTAAACATGTCACCTGTAATGATGGGGAATACCACTATTTGGAAGCCCGCAAGTACTTCTGTATTGTCCAATTATTATCTGATGAAAGTATTTATGGAAGCAGGATTACCAGAAGGTGTTATTAATTTTATTCCCGGGAAAGGCTCTTTAATTGGAAAAAGGCTAATTTCTGATCGCTTCCTGGCTGGGATTCATTTTACGGGCTCCAATGACACATTCAATACATTATGGCGACTGGTTTCAGAAAATCTTTTCAATTATAGGTCATATCCCCGGCTTGTTGGCGAAACTGGGGGTAAGAATTTTATTTTTGTTCATCCTTCTGCCGATCCAGAAGAAGTAGCTGTAAATGCTATAAGGGGTGCTTTTGAATACCAGGGACAGAAATGTAGTGCAGCATCAAGAATGTATGTACCGTCAACATTATGGCCAAAAATTAAAAGCCTGATAATAGATATTTGTAGCGATATGAAAATGGGCGATGTGATGGATTCGGATAATTTTATTAATGCTGTTATTGATGAGGCGGCTTTCGATAATATTATGGAATATCTTGAGTTTGCAAAGCAATCTGTTGATGCTAAAATTATCTGTGGAGGAAACGGAGATAAATCCTTCGGATATTTCATTGAACCAACAGTCATTGAAACCACAGATCCAAATTTCAAAACAATGCAGGAGGAGATTTTTGGGCCTGTTCTAACTGTGTGGGTTTACAATGACAATGAAATGATTGAAGCTGTGAAGATATGTGATCAAACATCACCTTATGGATTGACAGGGGCAGTCTTCAGCAGAGACAGAATCGCTGCAGCAAGAATTTGTGAACTTCTCAGATACGCAGCTGGTAACTTTTATATCAATGATAAACCAACAGGAGCAATTGTCGGATTACAACCGTTTGGTGGTTCCCGTGCTTCAGGGACAAATGACAAAGCGGGAGGAGAATTTAATTTGATTCGCTGGATAAGTCCGAGAACTATAAAAGAGACTTTTTCACCTGCTTTAGATTATAGGTATGATATTATATGATTAAAAATTAATAAAATGGAAAGAATAGAAGTATTAGAAAAATTGGGGATAAAAGAAATAACTTCAGCACCTTCATATCAATAGAGCCGGCCTGATTGCAAGCACCCTCTTTCTCAAATTCCTTAATATCCCCTACCAGGAGCGAGATCCCATCCTTTGAAGGATTGATGAACAGATTATTCTTGTGGATCAGCTTATCAGGAAAAAGGATTTTCAGGAGTTTCTGCCTTTCCTCCCATGTGGCATTTTCAAATTGATAATCAAGGTTTTCTAAGAGGGATAAGGCTTCCTTAAGATATTTCATGTAACCTGTTTCAGATTCTTTCAGGTTCTTCAGTTCCTGTTCCAGGGTAAGAATTTCAGCCTGGTATCTGGACTTAGCTTTCTTGTAAGTGGCTGCATCAATCTGATCTTGTAAAAATTTATCCTCCGCTGAATTGATCTAATCTTTGGTTCGCTGGATTTTACTCCATCATCTCTTCTGACCAATATATTATCTATTAAATTTTTCACAGCCTTCCGGGTATATTTTTCAATTTTCCGGATAAACAAATAACTAAAGTGTCTTTTTTAATGACAATTTAATAGATCATATATGACTAAATTACTAAAGCCTGTTTATGAGCAATTGATATTCCAATTCAGAGGAATGAAGGTGATGATCGACGCAGATTTGGCTATTCTTTACGGCACTGCAACTAAAGTACTGAAACAACAGGTGAAACGCAACATCAAACGTTTTCCTGCGGATTTCATGTTTGAGTTAACTTTGGAAGAAAAAATCGAACTGGTCACAAATTGTGACCGGTTGAGGGGATTAAAGCATTCCTCAGTTAATCCGCTGGTTTTTACTGAACAAGGCGTGGCTATGTTATCATCTGTTTTAAGGTCTGAAAAAGCTATACAAATTAATATTGAGATTATGCGGGCCTTTGCCCGGTACCGGTCTCTTTTGAAAGAGAATGAAGAACTTAAAATTGAAATTCAGAAACTGGATGAAAAGGTGAATGTGATATTTCAATTTTTATTGGAGAAGATTGATGCGCTGCATGAAAAACAATCTCAACCCCTTATGCCAATAGGATTCAAAACTCCAAAAAAGGAATAACAAACGGAAAAATAATTGTAGATAAAAAGGGATGTGAAATTTAAGGCGATCAAAATATCCAGATAATAGCCAACTTCGGGGAGCAGCAAAAAAGCCCGCGGCAGATGCCGGTGGGACCCGGTGCACGGCCTATTGTAGCCATGGATATTGACAGCGACGGATTCATTTACATAGTATCAGCTTATGATTCGGGAAGCGATGATGAACACAACGTCGGGATCATTCGATTATTGCCGGAAATGCCCTGATCCCACTGACTATCTTTCCTAAATTTATAAGTTGCTAATCCCTTTGTAATTTGTTATCTTTAAGGCCTGTAAACGATTTTCCAGATCAAACAGCCATGAAGAAAATAATCATAACTCTGCTAGTTCTGTTGTTTTACCAACTTTCCTTCTCCCGGTCCTGCCTTCCGGAAGGTCTTTACTTCTGCCGGCTGACAGCTAACGGCAAGACTTCTTCGGGAAAATTGATCCTGATCAGATAATTTAAATAATCGCCGACAATTTGGGGAGATGCGAGTACTCGAACATCTCCCGGCAACTGGCTGTTGTGCGATGGGCAGAGTGCTATTTCAGTATTTTCATTCTTAAATTCTTAAAAGAACCCGATCACCATTAGAATGATGGATGCAAACTGAATCGTTGCACGCAATATGTTTGCGCTCTGCAGTTTCCGGCGCTCCTCACTCAGTCGATCCGTATCACTGCTTTCGAGGGCAAATATCCTCTTGTAAATCGGTAGGTTAAAACTCTTGCTTATGATCGAAGCCACTGTATAGAGGATAAGTCCTGCTGAGAACCACCAATTATCGAAACCGTAGAAGATCCAATAAGGTATCATGCCGACAAATGTAATGGACGATACACCGACGGCATAAAGTGACCTCATTGCACGTTTGTCCAGCAGCTTCAAAAAACGATGGAACGTGGCTTCGTCCAGATCGTTCATAACTCGCTGGATCACCCCTGCAATAAATATCAAAAAACCAGTGCAGAGGGTTGAAGGGACGAGAAGCAGGATTTCAGCGAAAGTTTGAGTCATATATAACCTCCTATTATTAATGAGTAAACCGTTTGACTGTTATTATACTATATATTTGTAAGTTGTCTGGTCATTGAACTAAAATACTTGGCGCTCTGCCTTTCGCACAACTACCTTATACCCGCTATCCCTGAAGTCCTTTAATCAGTCCAATTGGTAGGTGAATAGGCGAGAAAGGGCATCGTGTTATATTAAGTTACACAATTGTTTTGTTTACAATCTTCGTAAAGATATGTTTTTATCTTTTAAAAAATGATCGTTTTTTTAATTTGACAGACTACAAACTGAAAATTGAAACCCAGTAAAATGATTTTTTGATTCCCTTCCTTCTCAAATTCCATTATATCACTGACCAGGAGAGAGATTCCATCTTTGCCCGGATAAATGAAGGTTTTATGGTCAGGGATTTAAGATACTTTTTCAGGCTTTCATGGGCATGATCAACCCGGTATCTTTCTGCGCATCCGTTTTGGCAATGGTAATAAAAATATATTTCACCACTTCTTGATCGGCACTTAGAGCCTGTAAGGTTTCGGTTACAGAGGCTACATTTCAGATGACCTCTTAAGGGGAAAATTTTCACTTCGGTTGACTTTAAAATCCATTTTCCATTTCCGGCCATAGAGTGTTCAAATCCTCAAATCTTCAAATCTTCAAATCTCCCAATTTTTCTCAACTCATCGGGTATATTTAGAGAAATATCCGATTAATATAAAAACCAATTGAAATGAATGAAGATAATGTCGTTTTGATTCCAGATGAGCTGATCTTGAGCAAAATCTATCAGATCCGTGACATGAACGTGATGCTTGATATGGACTTAGCAGAATTGTACGGTGTGGAAACCAAACAGTTAAAACGAGCTGTGAGAAGAAACATCAATCGTTTCCCACCTGATTTTATGTTTGAATTATCCCAAAAAGAACTGTTCAATTGGAGGAGTCAATTTGGCACCTCCAATCGGGAAAAGATGGGTTTACGCATTCCTCCATTTGCATTTACCGAATATGGAATTATAATGCTGGCCAGCGTGTTAAACAGTGAAAGAGCCGTACAGGTGAATATCCGGATTGTAAGAATCTTTTTAAAAATGCGGGAAATACTCCTTGCTCATAAGGATTTCATTGAGAATTTCAGGCAAATCGACCATATACTTGCCGAACACGATAATAAGATACTGCTGATCTTCGAGTACCTCAAACAACTTGAGCAGGATAAACAGCAGCAGGATGAACAGGCCAATCGTAAAAGGATCGGTTTTAAACAGGATGTTCAAACCTGACTACGGTTTTTTGAGAACTTAAAATGGAATTAGAAAACAACCGTAGGATTTATTATCTTTATGATGCTAATGGTACAAAACTGCAGAAAACCTATTACGAAGACAACCGCCTGATGGAAACCACCGACTACTCCGGCATGTTTGTTTACAAAGACCAACACATTGACTTCATCCTCACCTCTGAAGGAAGGCTGAAATGGGATGATCACGATGAAATTTTCTATGCCGAATACTTCATCAAGGACCACCTTGGAAATGTAAGATCAGTAGTTTCCTCTGATCCTGAAATTCCTTCCACCATTAATGGCACCGACTACTATCCCTTTGGCATGGAAATTCCTGTATACGGAGATAATGACAACCAGATCAAATACAACTCCAAGGAACTGCAGACCGAAGCCGATCTGGACTGGTACGATTACGGAGCCCGTTTCTATGACCCGGTGCTGGCTAGGTGGCATAGTGTTGATCCGATGGCGGAAAAATCACGAAGATGGTCTCCTTACACCTACTGCATGAATAATCCAATCAGGTTTATCGATCCGGATGGGATGAATGTGGATGGTTATCAAGACTCTCAAGGGAACTATAAATGGTTCGATGGTGAAACAGCCCAATTGATTAATAAAGATAATAAACTTTATTTCCATGTCACTGATAATAAGGAAGTTTATAATATGTTGGAAGCAGGAACACTTGATAATATTCCTGAATTGGGCGATCCTGGAGAGGTAGCACCAGTAGATAATACGACTAATCTTGAAATGTGGTTGGATTCACCCTCTGAAAATTTAGGTGAAAGAGCTCTTAAGGTTGGAGCAGATATTGCCTATTCTATTGTTAACTCCCCTTATACATTATTAGCTGGAGAGTCTTTAGGGGGTACTGAAGCTATTCCACAAGAGAAAATGAATGCTTTTATTGATGTAGGACCTGCTGCAATATCTTTTGGGATGACAAAAACGAAAGAAGTTGTTAAGGTTACTGAAAATTCGCTTAAAGGATTTAACCAGTTTGTTGAAAGAAGCGGTATCACTTTTAGCGGGAAAGGATGGCAACAAAGGGCAAGTGAGCTTTTCAAATCAAATAAAGTCAATCAATCTGCTATAGATGGTTTAAATGTTGGCACTTTCGGAACAGGTGTTGTGGACAAAACTAAGGAAGAACTTGATAAATAAATTAACTATGTATTCTGCTGCAATTTACATTGGAGGAATAGTAAGATGGATACTCAAAGGTTGTAAGACAAATTTGAAAGATGAACTTTCTGGTCGTTTGAATCCTACATGGGGAGGTTCTTACGATTTGGAAAATTTCATTGTTGGGATAATCTTTACCGCTATCATATTAGGTTTAATTATCTGGTTAGTATTTTAAATCCCAAAGAAATTAGACAATAGTCGACTTCGTTATTCAGTTCCAAGCTCTTTCCCTTCCGGGAAAAAGGAATTGTTCTAAATATCAGCTATTTAACATTTCATCCAGCCTTCAAAATTTAGATAATATCCAACTTCGGGGAGCTCCCAGAATCAACCACTTACATGCAAAAATGTAAGTGGTTTTTTGTTTTACGCCAGATTTACGCCAGAATCTGATGGAATTTTCGGGATTATTAGTCGATTTGTCAGCTCCCCCATATAATTCCTGAGTTTGACACTTCATTTTTGTAATTGATTTATATACAGCACAGTGTTTTAATGTCCAGGTTAGAAAAAAAATCAGAGAAAGATCTTTTATTCAATTGATAATGACCTTTTTGCATATTGTATTATTCCCATTGATAAAATGGATAATATAAAGTCCCGGTTTTAGGGAAGAGAGGTCAAGATATTGACCTGACAATGAATATTGACTTTCATCTATGGCTATTCCAAGGCAATTGAATATCCCGGTTACTTCTGCATCAGCGAGGGACGGGTCTGATGAGATTCTCAGATATCCGTTACCGGGATTGGGGTGTAGAACAATCCTATCATCCGGAAATTTGTCATCCGGAATGCCGACAGGCAGGCAATTCAAATAGACCGTTATCGAACCGTATGACAAATCCGGGAAGTTACTGTGCGTTGAAACTACATCTGGTTTCGCATCACCATTAAAGTTACCCGTGGTGATCTCATCTATCCTATAGCTGTTTGACTTTTCATTGATGTATAATGTGTCGCTGAAATATCCGCTGCCATCGTTGATATGCATATTAAAAGTGTAACAGCCCATTGCAAGGTCAAGAGCTCCATCCAGGTTAATGTCAACTTCATGTAAGTAAATTGCATAGTATATTGCCGAAATTTCCTGGATCTCCGGTTCCTGGAAAGTCCCGTCACCTTTACCCCATAACTTGACAAGATTCCGGTCATACTGTTTGAAAATGATATCCTGGTACCCATCCAGGTTAAAATCCCCGGATACGACCGATTCGGGAATATATTCATCATAAAGAATAACCGGTGATTGAAATGATCCCTCCCCGGTGCCTTCAAATAATACTACATTGAAGCCTATGTATTCCGGCATGCCCACGTTACAAATCACCAGGTCATCATTTCCATCCTCATTGAAGTCTCCCTTTGCCATTCGCCTGGGCACATATCCAAAAGTCGAGCACATATAGTTAAGCTGAAAAAAACCTGTTCCGTTTCCCAAAAGTATCCTTACCTTGTGGTGGATTTGATCAATCACGGCAAGATCAATGTTGTTATCCTCATCAAAATATATCATTTCAGCGTCAGAGGACCAAAAATCTGTCCAAAGCACTGAAGCTAATGTGAAATTACCGTCACCGTTCCCGGTGAATATATAAATATCGTAAAACCTTCCCATAACGAGCAAATCTATGATGCCATCAACATTTATATCCTCCGCCACTATTGTCCCTGCATTGCCGCCGATTGGATAGGTTATGATGCCCGGGAAGTGTCCGGTCCCGTCATTTATCATAATAGAAATGAATTCCTCGTTATAATGACCTATAGCAAGGTCATCAAAATTATCCCAGTTAAAATCAGCTGCTGTTATAGTTGTGGGAACTCCTGGTGTTGAAAAAACATCTGCCGGGAAATCAAAACAAATTAACTGTGCATTCACAGGAAGGTTAAAACATATCAGAAAATAAAGAATATAGTCTATTTTTTTCATTGATTTGTTTCGGAAGTGACGTCAGCTAAAGTGGAACTAAATTTACTATAAAGTTAAAAAATAGATATTATATGCTTTCACCATCATTTAATCCTAAATCTTGGTTTCAGTTTCCTCAAATCTACTCATTTTCCCCAAACCCTCAAAATCTCTTGACCTCCTGACCTCCTGAAAAAAATTTAGATAATAGCCAACTTCGGGGAGCCGAAGTGGAAAATCCGGTCAAATTGGCCGGATTTTTTATTTCTATCCCTTTTGAAACCGTTGATAATCGTGTAAAATAGAGGCTCCCACAAATTTTATTTTGTTTATTCAGGTTATATCCTTAATTTTGTGATCATATTTTAAGGCTATACCCTTATGGAAAATTCAAATCAAAAATTATTAATTGAACAGGTTGACAGAAAACTGCAACAATTCAGGACTCTTGAAACTGTCATTATTCCGCCAAAAGGATGGATACACACCATCAGGGTGACATTGAAAATGTCGCTCCGACAACTTGGGAACAGACTGAAAATTTCACCCCAAAGTGTTAAAGAAATTGAGGAAAGAGAAGCGAATGGATCACTAACGATCAAGTCATTAACAGAAGCGGGCATCGCTCTTAATATGAAATTGGTCTATGGATTTATCCCATTGGATGGAAGTATTGAAAAAATGATTGAAAAAAGAGCATCTGAATTGGCTTTGGAAATAATTTCCCGTACATCGCACACTATGAAACTGGAAGACCAGGAAAACAAAGAAGATCGGTTAAAAAAAGCTGTCACCAATAAAACTGCCGAATTAATGGAGAAAATGCCTAAATATCTATGGGATTAGAACTAAATTACATCGAAGGGCAAACTCCTATTGATGAAGATGAAAAAGAAGGCCATTATTAGAATTTGCCCGTTCTTAGGATTAAAGATGGTCTTGCATTTATTTAGATAATAGCCAACTTCGGGGAGCCGAAGTGGAATCGAACCAGCTTTCCCACCTCTATCAAGGGAAAGTCTGGTCCGATAAATCCCCAACCCGAAGTAGACTATCTAAAAAAATTATACTTATTACCTGGAATTGTAGCAGACCCTATTCTTCTGTGAATTTATTATATGCTACTTTTAAGTATCTTTCAATAGGATAAAGTGGTCATTCTGATCCGGCGACAATAAGCAAAATCATCAGCTATGTCCATAAATTTTCTCTATCTTGGCAAAAAAATTACAAAACGCAATAAGATGGAAACAAAACAGTTTGGCAATACTGATATGAAGATCACACGGATCGGATTCGGGTCATGGGCCATTGGTGGTGGCAACTGGGCATTTGGATGGGGACCACAGGACGACGGCGAAGCCATCGCTGCCATACATCGCGCCATAGAGACCGGGATGAACTGGATTGATACTGCGGCAGTTTATGGACTTGGCCATTCCGAAGAACTGGTTGGAAAAGCAGTTAAAGGCCTTAATCCAAAGCCCTACATTTTCACAAAATGCGGATTGGTATGGGATGATTCAAGGAAGACCAGCCAGAATATCAGGGCTGAATCGATCCGCAGGGAATGTGAAGCAAGCCTGCGCCGGTTGAATGTCGATGTGATTGACCTTTACCAGGTGCACTGGCCGGTTGATGCGGACCTGGAGGAAGCCTGGGAAATGATGGAACAGTTGCGATCGGAAGGGAAAGTGCGTTTTATAGGTGTTTCAAATTACAATGTTGAACAGATCAGGCAATGCCAGGAAATTGCGCCGGTATCATCGTTACAACCTCCCTACTCTCTAATAAACCGGGAATATGAAAAAGAAATCCTGCCATTTTGTAAAGAATATGGAATCGGGGTGATTGTTTACTCACCAATGGGGTCGGGATTGCTTACCGGCACCATGACCCGTGAACGTATTGCCGCCATGCCCTCCGACGACTGGCGAAGAAACAGCAGTTACTTTAAAGAACCAGCCCTTACCCGGAACCTGGCACTTGCTGAAACGCTGAAATCCATTGGTAAAAAACATGGGCGTTCGGCCGGTGAAGTGGCCATTGCATGGACATTGCGAAACCCTGCCGTAACGGCCGCTATTGTGGGTGGCAGAAGTGCCGGACAGGTAGATGGGATCAGCAGGGCATGGGATTTTCATCTGACGGAGGAAGACCTGGCGGAAATTGCAGGATGACATGAATGATGAAAGATTTGCATCCGGTTGCAACTTTCGTAAGTAAGGGGAGAATCAAAAAAACCCGTGGTTAAAACCAACGGGCTTTTTTGATATTCGAAAGAACAATATTCGATCTAACGATATTCGAAATGATATTTGATGTTCCATGGTACTTTAATTCGAATACTTGTCCGACCCTTGGCGGATCGAGTATCAAATATCGTTGTTTCGTAGTTTCAAATATTTGCTTTTTCCTTCCAAATTATTTATTTTTATAGCTTACCAAGCTCACATCAAACCAAAAAGCCATGAAAAACTATTGCAGGGTATTTTCACAAATCCAAAAAAGGTCATTCTTATTATTTGCATTCCTCTTTGTTTGGGCATTGGCTTCAAACGGGCAGCAGGCAAAATCGCTTCTCGAGACAGAAATTTACCGGCTTGATAACGGACTGACTGTTTATCTTAATGAAGATCATTCTCTGCCCAGCGTCATCGGTGCTGTGGCGGTCAAAGGAGGAAGCAAGCGCGACCCGGCTGATGCAACAGGCATTGCGCATTATTTTGAACATATCATGTTCAAGGGAACCGATCTGATAGGTACCGTTGACTACCAGTCGGAAAAAGTTTACCTCGACAGTATAGCCGGGTTGTACGATAAATTAGCTGAAGCTGCCGGCGAAGAAGAAAGAGCAGGTATTCAACTGGAGATCAACAGGCTCTCGGTCAAGGCATCGGAATATGCCATACCGAATGAAACAGAGAAAATACTGAGCGAAATGGGGGGAACCAACGTGAATGCCGGTACCAGTAATGAAGAGATCGTATATTACAATATTTTCCCTGCAAACCAGGTTGAAAAATGGCTCGATGTTTACAGTAATCGTTTCATCAATCCCGTTTACCGTTTGTTTCAATCTGAACTTGAAACTGTGTATGAAGAGTACAACATGTACAAGGACAACAGGTCTTCCACTGCTTTTGAGATTTACAGCAAAGCCTTTTACCCTGACCATCCTTATGGTGTACCAATAATTGGTTACCCCGGGCACCTGAAAAACCCATCGATGAAAAAGATGAATGAGTATTTTGAAACCTATTATGTAGCCAACAATATGGCGCTTGTTTTAAGCGGTAACTTCAATCCGGATGAGGTTAAACCGATGATCAGCAGATATTTTGGAGGATGGAGAAGCGGTGAAATACCTCCTATGCCTGCTGATTACACCATTCAACCTTTAACTGGCAGAAACCTGGTGCAGGAAAAACTTACACCGGTCAGGTTCGGAATCCTGTCATACCGTTCTGTCCCCCTGGGGAATAAAGATGAACCCGTTCTTGATGTGATTAATGGTTTATTGTCGAATCAATCCCAGACAGGCCTTATAGATGAATTGGTTGTAGACAACAAATTAATGCAGGCAGGGGCCACCGGCATGCGGTATATTGAAGCCGGAGGAGAGATGGTTTTCTTTATTCCCAAAATTATCGGCCAATCGCTGAAAAAAGCCGAAAACCTGGTTAATGATCAATTGGAAAACCTTAAAGCCGGAAATTTTGATGAAGAATTGCTCGAAGCTGTTAAAACTGATATTATCGTCAATTACGAAAGAAATTTCGAAGACCAGTACAGTCGTGGATATATGATGATAATGGCTTTCGTCAAAGAAAGAGATTGGCAGAAAATACTTGGTTATCCGGATAAAATTAAAATTATCACAAAGGAGGATGTAGTAAAAGCCGCCCAAAAATATTATACCGGCAATGAACTTGTTTTCTATTCCAAAACAGGCTTTCCGAAAAAACCAAAAACTCTAAAATCGCCTTTCGATCCCATTCCTTCTTCTAAAACTGAAATGAAGTCGGAATATGCTAAGAAAATTGAAAATATGCCGGTACCGGAAACTGAGCCCGATTTTATAGAATTCGGACCTCCCGGGAATAAATCCAATGAAGTTACAATTACCGGCCTGAATAAATTAACACATTTGTATTATACTGAAGTTGGTTGCAGATCTTATCTATTCTCCGAAGCCTGATGACAGCAAGTTAAAGAATCTGTATGAAGCTATTAAAGCTGAGGAAAAAGTGGAACTGGATGACCCTGAAACGTTGGGTTCGGCTTTATACATGTATGCTGTTTATGGTGACCGGTCTCCTTACCTCAACCGTTTATCAGTGAAAGAGGTCAAAGAATTGACGTCCGATACCCTGTTAAGTGCCCTTAAAAAAGCGATCAGCTATGAAGCCGACATACACTATTCAGGTATGATCGGGTTACCGGAATTGGAAGAAATAATAAAATCCGGGTTGATGTTGGATAATATCAATATTAAAAGCAATTCACCGGCAAGGTTTGAGTTTAAATTATATGACAGCCCTGTTGTTTATTTCCTTGACGATAAAAATGCAATTCAAAGTAAAAATTATTTCTTTTTACCAGGAAACCCGGTTAAAGAAGATGATAAGCCATATTTGAACGGATACGCTGAATACCTTGATGGTGGAATGCAAAGCATCATTTTCCAGGAGATAAGGGAATTCAGGTCGTTAGCTTATTCAAGCGGGGCTAGTATTTACCGGCCTTTTTATCCCGATGAAAAAACAAGTTTTACTGCCTATGTGGGCACACAGGCTGACAAAACCAGGGAGGCCATTGAGGTGATGCACCAGATTATCAATACTCCACCTGAAAAGAGTGACCGGATCGAGACGGTCAGGAAATCGCTGATCCAATCCATCAACAGCAACAAGCCCGGATTCCGGTCTGTTTCTGAATCGGTTGCAAGCTATTACAAGAAAAACTATACCACCGATCCCAGAAAGCAATGGGTTGAAATTTATAAGAAAATGAATTTTGATGAAATTGTGGATTTTTATAATGGTCAGTTTTATAAAAAACCGTCCATTACAACCATTATCGGTGATAAGAGCATTATAGGGACGGATTGGATGAGTTCTTACGGAAATGTAATTGAAGTAAGTAAAGAAGATATTTTCAGATAACTGTATTATTCTGGTTTTTTAACCAGCTTTTTCTTTTTACCACCTTTCAAAAGCCTTGATATTCCCGCCTTAGCTTAATTCAGTTTCCTTCAAAAAAAATTTAGATCGCCTGAAAATTTTTGCACTTACTTAGTTTTTTTATGAAAATAAGTAATAAATATATTACTCTTACTTTTTACTTATCAGGATGAAATACAGTGAACTTTATAATACATTTTCACGCCGGTAAAGAAGGTAAAAAAGGGCTACTGAAAGCCATTATTTAAACTGACCACCCTCATTATTGCTAATATCAATGGAATGAGGTGGGCAATTTGTTGCGGCGGGGACTGGAAAAATCATTAGCCAGATATAATTAAGGATCATTTGCTGGCCAGAAATTTACTATCAGGTTCCAGGATTTGAATTAGATGATTTATCTCATGCTTTTTTAATAAATTACATGACTTGTGTCTTGTTATATTTTGTATCTTTGTACAAAATGAATGCATGATCATTCAGAGAACCATACAAAAAAGCATTATAGACAGGATATCCTCTGCCGGGCAAAACCGGAAAGTCATCATCATATATGGAGCCAGGCAGGTCGGCAAAACTACATTGGTAAAGGAAATTCTTGCCGGAACTGATCTGATCAAGGAATACTTTAATTGCGATTACCTTGATGTACAATCCGTTTTTTCATATGAAAATGCCGGGAACATTGAAAACATCGTAAAAAACCTGCAATTGATCGTCCTGGATGAGGCACAAAGGATCAGGAATATCGGCATGGTTTTGAAAATACTTCATGATGAATTTCCTCATCTACAAGTAATTGCAACTGGGTCCTCAAGTTTTGAACTTTCAGGTCAGGTCAGCGAGCCTTTGACCGGAAGAAAGATCGTTTACCAATTGTATCCATTTACTTTCGAAGAACTTGCAGCTGGTCAGTCAAAAATGGATACCAGGCGTACAGTAAACAGGATCATGCGTTTCGGTACTTACCCTTCGGTTATTCTTGAGGATGACCGTCAAGCCTTGGAGAACCTGAATGAAATAGCCTCAAGTTATTTATTCAAAGATATTTTTACTTTTCAACAATTGAAAAAACCTGAGATTATTCTTGACTTGCTAAAACTACTGGCCTTCCAGGTTTCCAGTGAAGTATCTTTTACAGAACTGGCTGGAAAACTGCAGGTTGACCAGACAGTTATTCAGCGGTATATAAAGCTTCTGGAAGATAATTTCATTCTCTTCAGGTTACAGGCATTGAGAAAGAACCTGAGAACCGAAGTCGGTAAAACACGTAAGATTTATTTCTGGGACATCGGAATAAGAAATATCCTGATCCAAAATACTAATACTCTTGAATACAGGGATGATCATGGCAAATTATGGGAGAACTTCTGTGTATCTGAAAGAATGAAATATCTTAGATATCATAATCTCCAACCCATTCAGTCATTTTTCTGGCGAACTTATAGCCAGAAAGAAATCGATTACATCGAGGAAAACCAGGGTCTATACAGAGCCTTTGAGTTCAAATGGTCACCTAAAAAACAGGGCAAACTGCCTGCTGATTTTATTGATGCTTATTCGAACCCCGAATTCGTGACCGTCAACCCTGAGAATTTTGGAGAAGTATTATATCAGATATAGATATTCCCCAACTTCGGGGAGCAGCAAAATCTCTTTTCACCCGGGTATATCATTAATTTGTGATATCTTCCACATAAAATTCAATAGCATTCAACCTGCAACCATCAAATGCACAATCAATTATCAAATAATCATACAGGTGAACTGGCTGAGGTGTTCCGCGATGTTTCATCACACCTGCTTGTCTCCGGCATCATTCGTGACCAACTGACCACCAATTTAGATGTCAGGGAAGAGGCATTGAAGGGGCTTGACTTTACGGGTTTCACCAGGATCCTCGATATAGGATGCGGTTTTGGTTTTTTTACTGGCGGACTGGCCGGAAGGCTAAGCCGGAAAGCTGAAGTAACCGGTATCGACCTGCATGAAAAATACAGGAAATATTACCTTGCGACAGCGGAAAAGGCCGGGATTAAAGGTAAATTCATCTCTGAAGATATTTCCATCATTAACGACTTCAATGAAAGAACCTACGATCTGATCCTTTGCAGTTATGCCCTTTATTTCTTTCCAGAGCATATCCATCACATTTCCAGGATTCTGAAAGACCATGGGCTGCTCGTTGTCATTACACATTCCTGCCCTCATATGAAGGAGCTTACTTATCTTGTCAAAGAAATCCTGGCTTCTGAGAATTTTTCATACGATAGCCTGCTTCCTTATGAAATGCTGATCAACCGGTTTTGCGATTATAACGGTAATGATGTGCTTTCCCCTTTCTTCAGGATTGTAAGACGTAAAGAATTCCGCAGCGAAATATTATTCGACCGTTCGGATTTCGGCAAATTTGTCGAATATTTCCGTTTTAAGATACCATTTTTCATTCCTTCCGGGAAAGGTAATGAGAAAAAACTTACCGATAAAATATTGAATACGGTTAAAAACCTGGTCGACCTGGAAGGATGCTTCCATATCACAAAGGATGATACCATATTTGTCTGTTCCAAGCCGTTGAATATAAATAAAGAATGAAACCTGCCAAACGGAAATTTTGCCCCTATTGCGGCCAGCATTTGAAGATCAGGCCTGAAGGTGAAGTACTCAGGGATTATTGTGAGCATTGTAAAAAATTCTTTTATGATAATCCTTTGCCGGTTGTCTCTTCTATTGTCGTTAATGACCGGAATGTGCTGCTCGTAAAAAGAAAACATGATCCCAATAAAGGGGAATGGTGCCTGCCCATGGGTTTCGCTGAAACCGGCGAGAGTATCGAAGCTGCCGCCCTGAGAGAACTTCTGGAAGAAACCGGAATACATGGCAAAATTATCGACCTGACAGATGTGGTTTCCGGCTATAGTAAAATGTACGGCGACCTGATTTTTATCACATTTGAGGCCGAGCAGATAGGCGGGAATATTGCCCCGGGAGATGATGCGGTAGAGGTCGGGTTTTTCCCGTTCAATAAAATGCCTGAATTGGCATTTGCATCAAATACAAGAGCAATCTCGGCTTATTTACGCTCAAAACAAGAGTACTGGGCCATTATCGATTCATTTTCCAGGTCAGCCGGGTTTGCTGGGGCCAAAGGAGAAGATTATCTCTCCGACAAACTGCTCAGGCTCATTGAGAAAAATGCCGAAACCATCGGCCGGCAATGGCTTGCCGATGTAAAAAGCAACAAGACCACTCCCACTTATGGTAATTCTGATGAAAACAGGACCTATGAGAGGTTTATGAAAGTCATCGGGCAGTTCAGCAAATGGCTCGGGGGTACCTATGGCGACCAGGAGATCAGGGACTATTACAGGAACCTTGGAAAACTAAGAAAGGAGGAAGGCTTCAAGCTAAGCGAAGTGCTTAGCGCACTAAGCCTCATCAGAAAGCATATATGGGAATTTGCTTTATCACACCAGGTCTGGACAAAGACTATAGATATCTATATGTCCCTCGAATTGGAAAGAAGGATGGTTCTATTCTTTGACCGGGCTTCTTTTTATGTCACAAAGGGTTATGAAGAAGAATAAGATCCCGGGAAATGAAGGATGATGTTAGCTTCCCCGAAGTTCGGCCATTCATCCTCCTAATAATCATTTATATACTTTCTTCTTTTTCTTCATTATATCGATACACGAGGGGACTTC
>JALNZD010000034.1 GCA_023229505.1 Bacteroidales bacterium
AAACAACGATCTCGGAACTGCCAAACTGACTGGTGCTCCAGGAATAGAGATCGGCGGCGCAATTTGCATTCAGGGTTACTGCTGTCCCTTCGCATATCAACAAATCGGGACCCAGGTCAGGATGAGGGGTGGGATAAATCTCGATCTCCCTGGAAGTATGCTCAAATCTTCCCGTAGGATACCAGATATCGACTTCCACCTCATGGATGCCGGCGTTTTGAAAGGTATAAGTCGGCGAAAGCTCATTTGAATAGTTGCCAGTGGCAAACTCATCAAAGAACCATTCAACGCTGTCTGGTGTTGGGACAAAATGCGGGAGGAAATGAACGGCAGAGCCCTGGCAGTAATCATCTGCTTCCCATTCGAAGCGGTAGAGGTAGTCTAACAGAATATTTGGCAAACTTATCATAACTTCTCCAGGAGACATAAATAAAGCATTTGATTCATACATGCATCCGACTCCCCGTACCCATGGATTATGAATCACACTAACATAATGATAATTTAATTCGGGAGGTCCTGAACAATATATTTTTCCATCCCTGGCAAGTTGCATACATGTTGCAGCACCGGAGCCAACCAACATTGCCGAACTATTAAATAAATCCTTATCAGTAATATACTGCATTTCAAATTGATAAATTACATTAGTATCACCTGATTTATTATAACTTATATATAAATACTTAGAATCAGGTGAAAGCTCCATTCCAGCTATTATCCATTGCACTCCTCCAGGTTCAATTAATGAATACATATATTCCGATTTGCCGGTAGAAGAATTAAAATTACATACTTCAATCTCTTTATCAGTCTGATAACTCGAAAACAGAAATCTTTTATCGTATGAAATTTTTAAGAAACCCCATTCCCAAACACTCGCTTGCCGATCCGGCATTTCAGATAAAACCGGGTTGGGATTGAACCCGTTTTCATCCACCATGTAAGCAGCAATAGCATCCTCAGTATATTTTCTTG
Source organism: Bacteroidales bacterium (assembly GCA_023229505.1). Classification (NCBI taxonomy): domain Bacteria; kingdom Pseudomonadati; phylum Bacteroidota; class Bacteroidia; order Bacteroidales; species Bacteroidales bacterium. The sequence goes on from JALNZD010000034.1 coordinate 979, forward strand.
TAATTACCCAAACATTTCCGGAATTTTCTTGTTTCACAATAGCTATCCTGTCGGCAGCATCCCAACCAGATTCAACCGGTATATCTTTCTCTGTTACTGCCCCCAACCCATTTTCCAACTTAAGGTCGACAATTGAATAATAAAACCCTGTATAGGCCTCGGGATGTTCAGTCGTAAATACGTAATAAATCTCATTTTGACCGGGCCATTTAACTATTGCTCTTCCGAAAACTCCAGGTTGAATCAGGTCAGAGCCATTCAACATGATGTCATGATTTTTATTATACACCTGCTGAGTAGCTGTATAAAACAACAAATTACCTAAGGAATCGGATATAGTAGCGCAGCCCAAATCCCAATGTGTTTGTCCATCATGAAGTACGACCGGTATTCCGGAATTAAAGTCCAGTCCGCAATGCTTGCTAAAATACCAGATATTTGCCTCGTTTTGGGCCATTGAAATTTTCACAACCAGAAGTATAAAAAATAAATACAAATATTTCCTCATCTCGATATTTTCAACTTCTAAAAATCTGTTCCAGTGTCAATAAACACCGGAACAGATTAAAAATATTAATTATTGAAAAGTAATAGGCAATATAAGCGTATTTCCACTATTCATCAACCATGGGCAGGATTTATTTATCCCGGGATTTTTACCTGAGCAAACAATAGTATATCCGCCATATCCATTCGGGCATATTTTTTTTAATGCAGCCACAACCATATAACATTCTTCCAGGCTTTGATTATCGCAAAATTCGCCTAAAACAAATGTTGCATCGTCTGCTGGTGGTTCAATAATTTGATTATCTCTATAAATGGTATAGCCTTCCTCCCCACATAGATCTTCCACTTCAATATCAACTCTCCAGACCCAATCACCTGGTGAAGGACACTCATCACAATATTCAGGGGCCCAATAAATATAAACAGTTGCCTGTGCATTAGCATTTTGCATTCCGGTAAAAATCAAGGCAATTATGATGATCAGGATACTAATAAATTTTTTCATATTAATTGGTTTTTAAAGTTATTAATTTTTTAAATGTGATTTAAATTAGACAGGCAATAATATATTTTTTATTTGGGACGGCAAGTCCCCTATGGCGGATGACTGCCTTTAATTTAAGGTGATAAATTGAAGATTTAAGATTATGCCTGGGACTCCAAAAAGCTTATGGCCGTGTTTGTAAGTGGTCATTGGGATAATATTTTTTCCCTTGAACATGAACTTGGCAAATACAACTATTAATCGGAATAATATCGAATTGAAATAGATATTTTCGCGAAAAAGATATTAACTCTTTAAGTATATGAGGTGGATTGTAAAATATTCTGTTAAGAATATGATATTATGGATTTTAAATTGGTAAATAGCATGGAGGAATACGAGGCGGATACGCTTTCTTCCTATGGGATCACAACTAAGCCTAGCAGTATAAGTTTTGATTATAACAGAAGACTTTGAAATAATAAATTACCAGGGCTAAAGAAGCGTAAATACCAGCCGGTGTTTGACCAGAACGTCAAAATCTAATTACCGTCTCCAACTCTGAACAGTGATGAACCATGGCTCTTTCAACGTCGGGGTGCGAAGCAGCATATAATCATTATCTGTAAACGGATTATTCACCTGCACGAATGTAAAACGCAGGGAACTGCGGTTTTCGGGTTCTCCATAAATCCACTCCTCCGTCCCTTTGCTACGGTAAACATAAGCCGGTTTTCCAAAAATGATGTAAATGAGTCCCCGGTCTGTCTTCCATCCTTCAAGATAAGATGTGAAATAAAGGTTTGCTTCCTCTACATTTGAATAGTATTTCTGGATGAGGTTCTTGGCTCTTTCCGGGGTCCTGGCCGTTTTCAGCCAGAAATCATCTACGGCTGCTTTAACATTACTGTTATCTACCAGCGTGTCATATTCCTTGCGGGTTGTGATATAGCGCAGCGGGTCCCTGAGTTGATCGGCCGTGGCAATTTCAGGAAATCCTTCCGGAAAATTATATAAAGTCAATCCTGCCCTGTTAATTGTATCTTTTCTGAAATGGTAAAAGCCGGGCTTATCCAGCATGATCCATCCCGTTTCGCCATTAAATACTGGTATGAGAAAGGCGCTATCCGGTCTGTAATCAAAAACCGGGTCACGGTCTTCGGTATACGGAGGCCGTGCCACAGGAAAATCCCTCTGATAATAACTTACAAAAAGGAATTTAAGGTCAGTCTGATCCGTAATCACTTTGAATTGTTCCCCTTCAGGGATATAATCCTTAAATATCAGTCCACTATTCCGGTTCAATACCAGGAAATTCTGCTTCCCCATCATGGTGCGCTTTTCCAGGTCTACATACCAGGTAGAACCGTCCGGCCTGTTAAAGTCATAAAGTGTTATCTCAAGCAGGTAATTACCGGGGTACTTTACTTTAATATCAAAAGAATGAACGATGCTGGTATTCTTACCATAATTGAGCGAATCACCTGACAACAGGAATGAACTTTGCAGTGCCTCTTTCGATTCGTATCCGGCAGAAAGTTTGTAGCTTAAACGGTAGGAACATGTATAGAGCCCGGTGTATGGGTCTTTTTGATACACCAGGTTACTGAATAATACTTCCACGAAAAGGGTTGAGGTAGAATCAGTATTATGATAAACCCAACTGTTCTGTTCGGTGAATTGCTTTTCAGCCTGGTAGAGATATGCCAGGTTATGCAGGCTAACCTTTTCTGTTGCCTTGCATCCTGCAGCTAAAACCAGCAGGACAGATAGTTTCAATATGATTTTAACTGGACTATTCCTCATCCCCGGGTAATAATTTTTCAGATAAAGATTTTTCAGTTTTAATACCGAGTTCTTTAAGCTTTTCTGCCTGCCTGACCAGGTTTCCCTTACCGCTTGTCAGCTTCTTATGGGCATCCTGGTAAGTATGCTGCAGCGAGTCGATCTGCCCTCCGATCTTTTCCAGGTCGCCAATGAAGTTCACAAACTTATCGTAGAGGCTGGTGCCCTGCCTGGCTATATCCATGGCATTCTGGGTTTGTTTTTCATGTTTCCAGATCGATTCAACTGTTTTCAGGGTAGCCAGTAACGTAGTCGGGCTGACCATCACGATCCGGCGCTGCCAGGCATAATTAAACAATTCAGGATCATGTTGAAGAGCAAGGCTGAAAGCCGATTCCAGCGGCATGAACAGCAATACAAAATCGGGTGAATCCAAGGTGATGGCAGCAGTGTAGCTTTTTTCACTCAAACCTTTAATGTGATCACGGACAGAATCGACATGTGCTTTTTGCCAGCGGTCCTTGTCGTTTTCATCAGTGCTGTTCACAAACCGGTCATAGGCAATAAGCGACACTTTTGAGTCGATAATGATGTGTTTTTTTTCAGGAAGCCTGATTACGACATCGGGTCTGAGAATGGTTCCTTCTTCAGAGCGGTCGGTATATTGGTTAAAATATTCTTTTCCTTTTTCCAGGCCTGATTGTTCAAGGATCCGGTCAAGGATCATTTCGCCCCAGTTTCCCATCTTCTTGGAATCCGATTTCAGTGCGCGTGTCAGGTTATTCGCCTCTTCGCTGATGCGGGAATTTAATTCATGAAGATTTTTAATTGCTTCGCGAAGTTGAGTTTGCTCAATTAATCCTTTCTCATAAGTATCATCAACTTTTTTCTCAAATTTCTCGATCTTTTCTTTCAGCGGTACCAATATGTCACTGATTTTTTTTTGATTCAGGCTGGTAAATTCATTGGAGTTCTCTCTTAAAATTTTGTGGGCGATATTTTGGAACTCGGTTGTAAATTTCTTGTTAAGTTCTTCCAGTTCAGCTTTCTGGGTATTCAATTTTTCACGGATATTATCATATTCGACTCCCTGCCTGGCCAGGCTAATTGCTATTTCCTTGTTGGCCTCCCGCTCCGAGCTGAGTTCCAGCAATAATTTCTGGTTGTCCCCCTGGAGCGACAATAATCTATCCTGCAGAATACCTGACTCTTTGTCAAGTTTAGCTATTTCTTCCTGAAGAGCAGCCCTGAGACTGGCTGCACGGCCCCGCATAATCAGAAAAGCCAGGACTGCCCCCATTAAAAACGATAAAACAATGTATAAAATCAACATGATCAATTTTTTGATAAAGTTAAATAAAACGGCTTGGCTTAGCTTTTGAAAATGGAGGAATTTTACCTAAATTTACGGACAAACATCCGGAAGATGAAAAAGCTGCTACTAATTGATCCTACTCTCCTGTTTTTCTTCATTTTAATGATTAACCCTACATTTTCCCAAAGTTATACCCCCGCACATCCATATAGTGAGCCAAAATTACTCCAGGATTTCCTTTGTTCCGAAGTAACTTACCCGGACAAAGCCTTAGATCAAGGAATAGAAGGGAAAGTAGTACTGTCCTTCGTCGTCGGCAAAGATGGCAGTATCAGCCAGGTCAGGGTTAAAGAATCAGCCGGCCCGGAATTAGATGCTGAAGCCAGGCGGCTTTTTAGTTTATTGTTATGGGAACCTGCCGTTAGTTTTGGCCAGCCAGTAGCTTCAGAAATCGAATTTCCTATCAATTTCAATATTAAAAAATATAATAAACATTGTAAAGCAAGGGGCTATACAACCCCTGATTATCCATTCTATCCCATTGATTCTTCAAATGTTGTCTTTGATTACCCGGAGGTCGACAAGAAACCTTATCCGATTTTCGATGAAAAGGGAATGAACCTGGCATCATTTATCGCAAAAAGCATCAAATATCCGGAGGTTGCATATAAGCAGAGCCTTTCCGGAAAAGTAACCTTGCAATTTGTCGTTGAGCTTCATGGACGGGTCTCCAATATCAAAGTTGTGGAAGCGGTGGGTGGAGGTTGCACCCAGGAGGCGATCCGGCTGCTCCAGATGATCCGTTGGATGCCAGGAATAAAAAATGACACAGCGGTGAGGACTTTTATGAAACTCGACATTGAATTTAAACTGGCTGAGAATTCCGACATGGAGATGTTTGAGAACAACCAGATGAATTCAAACTAAGTTTACCTCAGCCGGTCCACGGAACGGACCAATTTTTCATCCTTCATGATATACCTGTTGGCCAGGATAAGGAATATCAGCGAGATCAGCGGAAAATAGATTCCAGCCTCATCAAGGTAATCGGGAGATGCAAGCAGGTTTCTTTCGATAATACTTGCATAAACGAAAAATACCAGTGCAATGAGGACTATTTCGAGAAGTATAGCCAGCCTGACAAGCTTGGCCTGCCGGACCCTGTTTTTATAAAGAAAAACACAGATCAGCGACAGGGCAGCTACCAGGATATTCAACAACAATAAAGGGAAAGTCGTCATGAATGAGAACTGGGAGGCTTCCCCCGGAACCATGTTTTTTAATCCATAAATATAGAATTTATAGGCTGTGAGATTGGAATAGATGCCGGCCAGCGGGTAAAAGAACAAAGCCACGGCAGCCAGGAATGCCAGCAGCAGGAAGATTGATTGGATGCGTTGTATCATGGAAGTGTAATTAAAAATTAAAAATTAAAAATTAAAAATTTTTAATGCAAATATAAAAACATAAAACACAGTTACGGATAGCCAAAAGCTTGTTATTTTTGTCGGAAGGCCAATTCCGGTGATCCATGCCTGCTGGTCTGAAAACCTATGTACCCACGCATCAGTGATTTGATCAAAGATCTCTTAGGAACAGACATTAGCCTGCCAGTACAGACTTACGGTTTTTTCGTGGCACTGGCATTCATTTTTGCCGGTTGGGTGGTTTATATTGAATTAAGAAGAAAAGAACGGGAAAGTATCATATTACCGCATGAAAAGATCCGGATTGAAGGGAAACCGGCATCTATCCAATTATTAGCAATAAATGCTGTAATTAGTTTTTTTATCGGTTATAAGTTAGTGGGAGTGCTACTTAATTATTCTGAATTTGCAGACAGCCCGCAAAAGTTCATTTTTTCTTCCCAGGGAAGCTGGTGGGGAGGAATTTTATTGGCCATTGCCATAACCTTATGGACTTATTTCGAAAAACAAAAGAAAAAAACCGCTAAACCTATAGAGGTCAGGGAATTGATCCATCCGAGGCAGCTGACGGGCAATATCATACTCGTCGCAGCCGTGTCCGGCATTATCGGGGCCAAGCTTTTTGATGTCATTGAGCACCTGGACCTGTTAATAAAGGACCCGGTGCATACGCTTTTTTCTTTCAGCGGGCTGGCTTTTTACGGAGGCTTGATCACAGCGGCTTTCGTCTTATCCGTTTATGTCGAAAGGAACCATATTCCCTGGCCTGTAAACGCAGATGTGGTCGCTCCTGCACTCATGCTGGCATATGGGATTGGCAGGATGGGCTGCCAGCTATCCGGGGACGGATGCTGGGGGATGGTCAATCCTGATCCGAAACCGGATTGGCTTGCCTTCCTGCCCGACTGGATGTGGGCTTTTAAATACCCCCACAATGTAATCAACGAGGGCGGACTGATTCCCGGCTGCGTGGGCAGAAACTGCCATGTGCTGGATCAACCTGTTTTCCCCACGCCAATATATGAAACCATCCTGGCGTTAATATTTTTTGGCACTTTATGGTTTTTCAGAAAAAGGATAAAACTGCATGGGGTACTCTTCTCTGTCTACCTTATTATGAATGGCTCGGAAAGGTTGCTCATAGAACAGATCAGGGTGAATATCCGGTATGATTTTTTAGGCATAAAAGTAACCCAGGCTTCTGTCATTGCCGTATTGTTAATTATGACTGGTATTGGCCTCATTTTCTTTTTTAAATGGTGGAACCGGAAAAAATTTATTAAACCGATCATTAATGAACCTTAAAAAAATAACCGATCAGGTAGTCCGTCTTTGCCTGCAAAATGGAGCCTACATTCTTCAGGAACTCAATGTGCTCAAATCCAAAGATATTGAAGAGAAGGATGAACACAATTTTGTGACTTACGTTGACCGGAAGTCGGAGGAAATGCTGGTGGAAGAATTATCCCGTCTAATTCCAGGGAGCGGTTTTATCGCGGAAGAAGGCAAATACGGACCGGCAGGAGCCGATTTGAAATGGGTCATTGATCCGCTTGACGGGACGACGAACTTCATCCATGGCGTTCCTGTTTTCTCAATCAGTATTGCACTGATGCAGGATGATGAAGTTATTCTCGGCGTTGTGCATGAAATTAACCGTAGTGAGAGCTTTTATACCTGGAAAGGGGGAAAAGCTTACTTAAACGGAAAAGAAATCAAAGTATCGACCGCCAACCGGCTGCAGGACAGCCTGCTCGTCACCGGCTTCCCTTACTCACGCAACCATATACTGGACCAGTACGTCGATCTCTTCAAGGGATTTATCAGGAAGACCCAGGACATTAGACGGTTGGGTTCTGCCGCAGCCGACCTGGCTTTCGTAGCGGCAGGACGCTTTGAAGGCTTCTATGAAATCGGACTGAGCCCGTGGGATGTCGCTGCCGGGTCTTTCCTGGTCAAACAGGCAGGTGGCAGGGTTACTGATTTCAAGGGAGGAGATGATTACATTTTCGGAAAATCCCTGGTTTCCAGCAACATTTTAGTACATGAGGAGATGTTAAAGGTGGTTAAAGAATATTTTAATATTTATCTTTGATTTCCAGAAAAGTTATGTTCTATGGCAGTAAATCATTGGTTAGTTAAACCTCTACGAGGTATTTTGAGTTTAGGAGTTAGCTTGGATTTTACAACACTTAGTCGCCTATGGCGAATTCTGCGTAGCAGATGAAGTACTGTAAAAGTGGATTATACGAAGAGGAAACAATTCCCCGTAGGGGATCAACAAAAGATAATCGGATTGTAATGATGAAAAATACTGTAAAATATTATGCTACAATGTTAAAATTTATTATTAATACACTCAAACCGGTCTTCTTGCTTATCATTCTCACAGCCAACCTTCAATTGGCTAATTCTCAGGAAAATGATACGGTCATAAATAAAAAACTGTTGATATACAAGTTTGATATCAAAAAGGAGATAGCACCGCCGGTATGGCGCAGTACCAAGCTTGCACTGGAAGAAGCTTTAGAAAAGAAAGCCGACATAGTATTGATCGAGATGAGCACCTATGGGGGAATGCTCGAATCGGCCGATTCCATCCGGTCCAAGATTCTTGACTCACCCATCCCGGTTTTTATCTTTATTAACCACAACGCGGCTTCTGCCGGGGCGCTGATTGCTATTGCCTGCGACAGTATCTACATGACTACCGGTTCCTCCATTGGCGCTGCAACGGTTGTGGACCAATCCGGACAGGTGGTGCCTGATAAATACCAATCGTATATGCGGGCGATGATGCGTTCGACAGCTGAAGCCACCGGAAGGGACCCGAATATTGCCCAGGCTATGGTCGACCCGCGGATTAAGATCGAGGGGGTCATTGATTCAGGCAGCGTCCTTACTTTCACCGCAACAGAAGCGCTTAAATTCGGCTTTTGCGAGGGCATTGCCGAGAGTACCGAAGATGTTATGCGCCTTGCCGGGATTAGCGATTACGAAATCGTTGAACAGGAACTCAAACCGATGGATAAGATCATTGGTTTCCTGATCAACCCGATCGTCAGCGGAATTCTGATCATGATAATCATTGGAGGAATTTACTTTGAACTTCAGGCTCCGGGATTAGGCTTGGCGTCAATAGTTGCCGTTTTAGCTGCTTTGATGTATTTTGCTCCGCTATATCTAGAAGGATTGGCAAATCATTGGGAAATACTTATCTTCATCGCCGGAGTTGCCCTGATTGCCGTTGAAATATTTGCGATACCCGGTTTCGGCGTAACAGGGATAACAGGAATAGTTTTTGTTGTAACCGGATTGACCCTCAGCCTGATAGATAACGTGGGTTTTGATTTCACCCAGGTCAACGTTAATAAGATCATCGCATCCTTTTTCCTGGTCATCATCTCGATTTTCCTGTCAATCGTGGCATCTTTCTTCATCACCAAATCTCTTTTCTCACAAAACAGGCTTTTTGGTTCGCTTGCCCTGGAGACCGTTCAAAATGCGGCGGATGGTTATACTACTTCAGATAGAGAATATGTAGAGATGATCGGAAGAACAGGAATAGCCCATTCGATTCTCAGGCCGGCAGGAAAAGTTAAAATAGGCAACGAAGTATTTGATGCTACCGCTTTAACCGGGTTCATCGAGAAAGGTGATGAAATTGAAGTGGTTAAATACGAAACCGGGCAACTGTTTGTCAGGAAAATAGATTGATCATTTTTCTTCTACCTTTGCCAAAATTTTGAAAAATGATCCTGATCGCTGATAGCGGAGCAACTAAAATTCAATGGGTTGTAATTCATGACGGAAAAGCTTCTGCTTCCTTTGAAACTGCGGGTTTTAATCCTTATTTTATGGAGCCGCGGATTTTAGTGGATGCAGTAGAAAAAGACCTGGTGCCTTTTATCAACCAGGATTACATCCACCATGTTTATTATTACGGAGCAGGCTGTTCCACCATGTTTAAGTGCAATATTGTGGAAGATGTCCTGAAAGATATTTTCGAAAATGCTGATTTCGAGATCTATCATGATCTGCTCGGGGCTGCCAGGGCATTATTCGGGGAACAGGAAGGGATTGCCTGCATTTTAGGCACCGGTTCGAATTCTTGTCTTTATGATGGCAGGCAAATCCTGGAAAATGTGGCTTCACTCGGATATCTGTTTGGTGACGAAGGCAGCGGGGCTTATTTAGGGAAATTATGGCTCACGGAATACTTGCGCGGAAGGATGCCGGAACACCTTAAAAATTTATTCGACAAGCGATTCGGATACAGCCTTGAGAATATCCTCGATGCTGTTTACAGCAAACCCTATCCCAACCAATTTCTGTCTTCCTTCGCCATATTTATCGGTGACTTAAAGGAGGATGAATTTGTAAAAGGTATGGTGAAGAAAAACTTTCATGACTTCTTTACCGAACAGGTGACCCTATATTCAAATTATAAGAAAATGCCGTTAGGCGTGGTCGGATCTGTGGGATTTCACTTCCAGGCTATTTTTAAAGAAGTTGCAAATGAATATGGGCTGGAGATAAAAACGATCATTAAATCACCGATCGAGGGACTTGTTGAATATCACAGGGGAAAATGATTCCGGCTGAATCCAATTGATCTCCGGGTCTTTCCGGAACCAGGTCATTTGCCGTTTAGCATACCTGCGGGTATTGATCCTGATTTTTTCAACAGCATCTTCCAGTGTGCAAATGCCGTCGAGGTATTCGAACATTTCTTTGTAACCCACCGTGTTTAAAGCATTCAGATTGCGGCAGGAATAGTTAGCCTTGGCTTCTTCGAGCAATCCTGATGCCATCATCCCGTCAATACGCCTGTTTATCCTTTCTACGAGTTCTTCCCTTGGAACCCGGATCCCAAACTTTATTGTCCTGAAGTTGCGTTGTTGTCGATGCCCTTTTCTATAGGTAGAATATGGTTTTCCTGTCATAAGGCAAACTTCCAGTGCACGCATCAGGCGGTTTGGATTTGAAAGATCAACTTCCTTGTAATACAAAGGATCAAGGCTGAACAATTCTTTCTGTAAATAGTTAATCCCCCTGGCCTTGTATTCCTCTTTCAGGAGATGACGAATGGCAGGGTCATGTTCAGGCTGCTCATCTATGCCGTTGCAGACCGCATCGATATATAATCCTGATCCACCGGTCATCACAACTGCCCGGTGTGTTTCAAAGAGCTTATCCAGGAGCCGGATGACATCTTGTTCAAAGCGGGAAATATTGTAGTCCTCTGAGATTGAAATGTGTCCGATGAAATGGTGTTCCACCTCTGCGAGCTGCTCTGCATTAGGTTTAGCCGTTCCGATGCTTAGTTCGCGGTAAAATTGCCTTGAATCTGCTGAAATGATCTCTGTATCGAGCCATTTGGCGACTTTAATTGCCAGGTCGGTTTTGCCTGAGGCTGTAGGGCCAAGGATAATAAGCAATGTATTTATTCCAAATTCCAAATTCCAAGCACCAAATTCCAAACAAATTCAAAATTCAAAAAACTAAATCTTTATAAGATAAATGAAAACCAATGACCACTTTATAACAAAATAAAAAAATCCCGCACTTAAACCTCAACCCTTAAACCTCAACACTTCTTAAGCCCAAGCTTCTCCCCTTCCTTGACCATCAATTCGTAAGCTTCCTCAAATTCATTATGAATGATTCCATCCAAAATAGCTTCCCGGATTGCATTCTTGATTACGCCAATCTCTTTTCCCGGAGGAATACCAAAGGTTTCCATGATCATTTCACCCGAGATAGGAGGCTGCCAGTTGCGAAGCTTGTCTTGCTGTTCGACTTCCACCAGCTTCTGGCGGACCAATTCGAAATTCTTCAGGTATCGTTGTACTTTTTCCGGGTTTTTTGAAGTAATATCAGCCTCACAAAGCGACATCAGGTCGTCAATATCATCTCCTGCATCGAATAAAAGGCGCCTGACAGCCGAGTCGGTCACCACCTCCTGGGAGAGGACGATCGGGCGGAGGTGAAGGAGCACCAGTTTCTGGACAAAGCGCATGCGCTCATCCGTGGGCATCTTCATCCGGTGAAAAAGCTTAGGGACCATCTTAGCACCGATAAACTCATGAGCGTGGAAAGTCCATCCGGTTTCCGGTTCAAATTTTTTAGTAACGGGTTTGGCAATATCATGCAACAAAGCCCCCCATCGCAGCCAAAGGTTATCGGATTTGTCAGCGACATTATCAAGTACCTGCAGGGTATGATGAAAATTGTCCTTATGGCCTTTCCCTTCAATATATTCAGCCCCCTTTAAGGCGACGAATTCGGGAAAAATGATTTTCAGCAAACCTGAATCAAACAGGAGTTTGAAACCAATCGAAGGTTTGGGTGTCATGATGATTTTTTCCAGTTCATCATTAATGCGTTCCCGGGAAATTATCGTGATACGTTCGGCATTCCTGCGGATCGCCTCAAATGATTCCTTTTCAATGACAAAATTCAACTGGGTAGCAAACCTGATAGCCCGCATCATCCGCAAAGGATCGTCGGAATACGTCCGGTCAGGGTCAAGGGGGGTCCGGATCAGGCCCGCTTCCAAATCCTTGTATCCGCCGAAAGGATCCAGCAAACGGCCTAAATCGCTTTTATTCAGGCTCAATGCCAGGGTGTTGATGGTGAAATCGCGCCGGTCCTGATCGTCTTCCAGCGATCCGTCTTCCACGATCGGTTTACGGGAATCAGCCCTGTAAGATTCTTTTCTGGCTCCGACAAATTCCACGATCCATTCATCCTGGTCTCTGAACCTGACCATGGCCGTACCGAAGTTTTTAAAGACTTTCGCTTTGGCCCCCAGGCCTACTTTAGCTGCATAAGCCTCAGCCAGATCAATGCCACTGCCGATGACAACGATATCGATGTCTTTTGTCTGCCGGCCGAGGATCTTATCCCTGACATAGCCTCCCACCACATAAGCAGGATGATCATACTCCTTAACCGCTTCGATTAAAGTTTTAAAAACCGTGTATTCCAGGTATTGGCTGAACTGCTGTTTCATTGACCCCGCAAAGGTATGAAAAAGCTTATTTAGAAAGGATAAAATTAGATATCGAACTGTTGGAGATTAACCGGCCTATTGTATTTTTGTCACCTTATTATTTTTTTAACACGTTTAAGTAATTCATTAAAATACAAGTACCTATGTCGAAAAGAACTATAGTAGCCCTGCCAGGTGACGGGATTGGCAAAGTTGTTTTGCAGGAAGCAATCCGGGTATTAGATGCGGCCGGATTTGAAGCAAATTATGTAAACGGTGACATTGGCTGGGATTTCTGGTGCAAGGAAGGCAACCCCCTTCCCGACCGCACGCTGAAACTGCTGCAGGAACATAAGATCGGCCTGTTTGGCGCCATTACGTCCAAACCTAAAGAAGAAGCTGCGAATGAACTCGACCCTTCGCTGAGGGACAAAGGCTTCACCTACTCAAGTCCTATCGTAGGCCTGAGGCAATATTTCAATCTCGACATCTGCGTCCGCCCCTGCAAATCTTATAAGGGGAACCCGCTTAATTTCATCCGGCGCAGTGCTGATGGTGGTGTGGAAGAGCCCATGGTTGATGTAGTCATTTTCCGTCAGAATACAGAATGTTTATATAGCGGTGTAGAATGGTCAAACCCTCCTGACCAGGTTTATGAGGCGCTTCGCACACACAAGAAATTTGTCCAGAATTTCGGGAATGTACCCAAAGATGAGATTTCTGTTTCCACCAGGATCTTCACCAAGAAAGCCACGGAAAGGATACTCAGGGCTGCATTTGAATACGCGCAAAAATATAGATATAAATCCGTTACACTTTGTGAAAAGCCTAACGTAATCCGTGAAACTTCAGGGATGATGTACAGGATGGCTAAAGAAATCCAGAAAAAGGATTTCCCGCAAATTCCATTATATAATACCAATATTGACGCCCAGATGATGTGGCTGACCAAAAATCCCGAAGAATATGGTATAATCGTGGCCGGCAATATGTTTGGCGATATTGCATCGGACGGTTTTGCCGGTCTGATCGGAGGGTTAGGTTTTGCCTGCAGCGCACAGTTCTCTGCCGATGGCATAGGGGTTTTCGAACCGACTCACGGCTCTGCACCAAAGTATGCAGATTATCCTGTTTCCATCGTGAATCCTATAGCCATGATCGAATCAGCCGTCATGATGCTGGAATACCTCGGGGAATATGATATCGCGAATAAAATCTGCAAAGCCATTGCCGCTGTCATAGTTGAAGGCAAAGTCAAGACTTATGATATGATGAAGATGACCGGAAAACCGGATGTGATCGAAAGAGGCGCCGCATCAACACATGAAATGACAGATGCAGTGATAGCGAAGCTGTAGGACGATAAGACTGTATGACTGTAAGATATAAATATTTGAAATTATGAACCCAATAATACTTAACCTTTGGCCTGAGCTGGAATGGATCCAGGATCCGGAACTACGTGAAAAGACTGCCCGCACATGGGAACTGGCCTTTGAAAAAAGCGTCCTGAAACCGGAAGATCTCAACAGGATTCCTTTCACCCTTCTTTGCGGGCCTGACCTGAAAGTCACTTTTATGGATCATAAACGCTCGGTCGTGCATATCGCCAGGGCATCAGCAGAAAAGATGAACGAGTTTTACCACGGAGAACTTCCCATCGACATGGACGTGCTCATCTCCGGCGCTATCCTGGCTGACGTCGGTAAAATGCTTGAATATGAGCTGGATGCTAATGGAAAAGTAGTTCAAGGCAAGTACGGTCAGTATCTGCGCCATCCATTCTCCGGCGTATCGCTGGCTGAACAATGCGGATTGCCGGCTTCCGTCTGTCACATTATCGCCGCTCATGCCGGCGAAGGCGACCAGATAAAGCGAAGTGTGGAAGCCTACATCGTGCACCATGCGGATTTTATGACGTTTTTGCCGTTTAAAGAAAGATTGAAATGAATATCATTGAAAAAATCATCACCAGCCACTCGAAGTACGAATGTGTAAAGCCGGGTGATATTGTCGATATTTCGATCGATGCACGTGTGGCCAGGGATTTTGGCGGGGCAAACGTTGTGAAGAACCTTGTCGATGCCGGTCTCACCGTGCATGATCCTTCAAAAACCTTTTTCACCTTCGATTGCAACCCGGGAGGATCCGACCAGAAATATGCCGCCAATCAGCATTACTGCCGGCAGTTTGCCCGTGAGAACGGGATACAGGTCTTCGATATCGATTCAGGTATCGGCACCCACCTGGCCATTGATAAAGGCTTGATTGGCCCCGGCGGAACTTTTATTTCGACCGATTCCCATGCCAATATCATGGGTGCCATCGGAACATTCGGACAGGGTATGGGCGACCAGGACATCGCGGCAGCATGGGCCAACGGATCCGTTTGGTTTAAAGTACCACCTTCTGTAAAGATCACGATTACCGGGAAACGGCATGATAATCTTTCAGCGAAAGATATCATCCTCAATCTGCTTAATATTTTCGGCGCTAACAAGCTGCTTGGATATTCGGTTGAAATTTATGGGAAAGAGGTTGAAAAACTTACGCTTGACGAACGGATTACCATTTCATCGATGGCTACGGAAATGGGAGCCATCATTATATTCTTCACACCTGATGAAAAAATTCTGGATGAACTGGAAAAACATTCGGGAAAAAGATATCAGGCTATCAGCGTCGATCCGGATGCACAATATGAGCAGATCCATGAGATCGATATTACCGGATTCCGTCCGATGTTAGCCAATCCGGGCCATCCGCACGACAATATCGACCTTGAAGCCGTTAAAGGGACAAAGATTGACTCCGCTTTTATTGGTAGTTGCACGAACGGCAGGATCGATGACCTTCGGATAGCCGGCATGATCCTGAAAGACAATAAGGTCGCCCCGGGAGTTGTACTAAAGATCGTCCCTTCAACGGATGAGATCTGGCAGCAGGCCCTGGAAGAGGGTTTGATCAGGATTTTCAAGGATGCCGGTGCCCTGGTTTCAAACGCCGGATGTGCCGGTTGCGCTGCGGGGCAAGTTGGCCAGAACGGGCCGGGTGAAGTGACCATCAGTACCGGGAACCGCAACTTTGCCGGCAAACAGGGTAAAGGGCTTGTTTACCTGGCTTCTCCATCCACCGTCGCCGCATCTGCTGTGGCAGGATATATTACCGGGAGCGATGACATTCCGGTCGAACCGGCGGTTTTCACCAAAGGGTCTCCCCAAAAGAAATCCGGTGCTGAAAAGGCTGCCGGAACTATGGAACCGCTACCAACTGTCGTAGAAGGCAAAGTCTGGATCATCCTGAAAGATGACATCGACACCGATATGATCTTTCATAACCGTTACCTAACCATTACCGATATCAAGGAAATGGGCCAGTATACATTCGATAACCTCCCTGGATTTGAAGAATTTGCAAAAAAGGCAAAAGCCGGCGATATCGTATTGACTGCCAAGAATTTCGGAGCAGGCAGCTCACGTCAGCAAGCCGTTGATTGTTTTAAGTCACTCGGCATCCAATGCCTTCTGGCAGAATCTTTTGGAGCGATCTACGAAAGAAATGCAATCAACGCCGCATTCCCTATCCTTACATATAAACCTGAGGCTTTAAAGAAAATCGACCTGCAGGATGGGGACACCATCAGGGTGGACTTTTCCAAAGGCATCATAACCAATCTGAAAAACAAAATCTCTGCTGAAATCGACAAGTTTTACGATGTGCAGATGGAGATCTACCAAAAAGGTGGACTACTTGTATAAGTGCAAAGTGCAAAGTGCAAAGTTGGGGTCAAGCTTATTTTGAACTTTGAACTATGAACTATGAACTTTGAACTTTGAATTTCCCTATTGCGTTCCAAATTCCTGCCTGATCGTGATATAGCCCATGTACTCGATTGGTGTTGTACCGACCATTATTGTTGGTTTGGCTTTAAGCTTGATGCGTGTTGGCCGGCTGCCGGTTCCAGAAAGGTTTAGTGCGAAGTTGATCAGCGCATCGCCAGATTTCCCGCTTAACGATTTCATCAGGTCCAGGCTCATAGCCACCGGGAAAGTAGATATGGTATTTGCCTGGATTTCAATTCGTTGATTTAATACTCCCCTGGTCATTTCGATATCATCGATGATCAGTATCCAATCCAGTTTGTTCATCGCTGCCATGCCGGGATTTGGATTCTTTATCTGAACATTCAGATCGAAGGTAAGCGGCAAAGTGCCTCCGGCCAGGACACTGCCGATTTTTGTGAACTCCATGAAGCTTAAATCAGACATGGAGTGTTTGTCCTGAATATTAACGCCTGCCAATTTCATATTCCTGGCCGATTCAATCCGGAACGCGCATTTTGTGAAGGCGGCTATCTCAGAGGTCTGCTGCAGGACAGAGCAGGAAGTAAATATTGCAATGATCAATATTAAAGTTGTATTAATTTCCTTTTTCATCATATATATTGAAAATTCAAATTTAATGATTTAATAACCACTAAGGCACTAAGAACACTGAGTTGCACAAAGAGAATCTGCTGTTAGCCAGGTTCTGATCAATAATGAATTTCTCAGTGTCTCTCAGTGTTCTTAGTGCCTTAGTGGTTAAATTTTCATAAATAACTTTCTAAAAAAATTAGCTTTGTACAATGATTAACTGAAATGTTACGCTGTTTACAACGCCCCGAAACCGATCCTTATTATAATCTTGCCGCGGAAGAATATTTATTAAAAACTGCGACGGCCGACACCTTTATGATTTGGCGCAACGAGCCATCGGTCATTATCGGGAAACACCAGAACACATCCAGGGAAATAAATCATCCCTTTATTGAATCTATCAATTTACCGGTAATCAGACGAATAACAGGCGGAGGAACCGTTTATCACGACCTCGGAAATATTAATTTCTCCTTCATTTATATTGATCGCAAAGGAAACCTGGTCGACTTCCGGTTTTTCACGAAACCCGTTATCCTTTTCTTACAGGAATTGGGATTAGATGCCTCTTTTGAAGGGAAAAACAACATTACTGTCAATAGGTTAAAAGTTTCCGGAAACTCAGCCCATATTTTTAGGAATAAAGTGCTTCACCACGGCACCTTGCTTTTCAATACCGATCTTGAGGTACTCGAACAGGCTATTGCAGGTCATGAAGAATGCTATAAGGATAAGTCCGTCAGGTCGGTCCGTGCAGAAGTGACCAATATTTATCATCTTCTAGAAAATAAACCGTCTATAGAAGAATTCATCGGTTTATTCCAGACATTCATCTTCAATTATTTTCCCGGTGCATTCAGGGATGAACTGAATAATAAGGAAAATGAATCGATTTTAAGATTGGCTGAAGAGAAATACAAAAAACATGAATGGGATTTTGGTTATTCTTCTGAATATAAGTTTGATGAAGAATGGGCAACACAGGATGGGAAATTTTCGATTTCACTGGCAGTCAAAAATGGATTTATCCTGACGGCTGAAATTACAAGTCCAGAAATCAACTCCCTATTTTTACAGACAATATCTGACCTTTTAATCGGGACGCCTCATGAAAAAAAATCACTTTCAGAACGTCTGAAGAACCTTAACTTTGCATCAGAAAATGAAGTCCAGATAATAAACCAAATTATTCAACATCTGTTCTAAAAAAAATCTAAATAATGAAACTTGACTATATTTTTGGAAAACTCTGGGAGGCTTATATTTCTCAAAATCCTGCCGTACAGCAGGTTCATGATCTTTTCATCCGGGAAGGAGAAAGGGTTGTGAATGACCATATTGCTTTCCGCACTTTTGACGATCCTCGGATTGGTATCGGCGTCCTTGCAAAACCTTTTCTTGCCAATGGTTATGTCGAAAAAGGCCAGTATAATTTTGAAGAAAAGAAGCTGTTTGCCCGTCATTATGAGCATAAAACCGATCCGGAAGCCCCACGGGTTTTCATCAGCGAATTGCTGACCAGGAACTTCAGTGAGTTTTTACAAAATACCATTAAAAGGATTATTGACCAGATTCCTGCAAATATGCTCAGTTCTGAAGAGCTGGGCTATTCAGGAAGAGTCTGGGAGAAGCCGTCTTTTAAAATTTACAATAAGCTCAAGGAAGAATCGGAATATGCAGCATGGGTATATATTTTTGGATTCTGCGCCAATCATTTCACAGTCAGTGTGAATTACCTCAGGAAGCATAATTCTGTCGAAAAAGTCAACAGCTTACTGAAATCCAATGGTTTCCTGATCAATGATGCAGGTGGTGAGATCAAGGGGACGCCCCAGGAACTGCTGGAACAATCATCCATTAAAGCCGGAATCGTTAAAATAGATTTCTCCGATGGATCTTATGAAATTCCAGGCTGTTATTACGAATTCGCCCGTCGTTACCCGGATGAAAACGGCCAGATTTACTCCGGGTTTATCGCCAAATCTGCGGATAAGATCTTCGAAAGCACAAATTTTTACAAGAAATAAAGCCGATCAGGAAACACTTTGCCGGACATGAGCCCGAATCCCACAACTGATCAATTCGACCAACTACGGACATCCCTGGATGGTGACCTCTTCACAGACCTTACTTTCAGGCTATTGCATGCCACAGATGCATCGGCATACCGGGAGGTCCCTCTTGCGGTTGCCCGTCCGAAAAACCAGGAAGATATCAGGAAGTTGGTTCTTTTTGCCGCGGAACACAAGACTTCACTGATTCCGCGTACCGCCGGAACATCTTTGGCCGGGCAGGTTGTCGGCAACGGGATTATCGTGGATGTTTCGAAGTACCTGAATAAGATACTGGAGATCAATAAGGAAGAACATTGGGTAAGGGTTGAACCGGGTGTCGTGCTGGATGAATTGAACCAGGCTGTCGCACCTTTTGGTTTATTTTTCGGACCTGAAACCTCTACCGCAAACCGTTGCATGATCGGCGGAATGGTGGGCAACAATGCCTGCGGGGCGCATTCGCTGATCTATGGCAGCACGCGCGATCATACCATCACCCTTAAAACCATCCTGAGCGACGGATCGGATGCGGAATTTCTTCCTTTATCCTCCAAAGCATTTGTAAGGAAATGTAAAGGTGATTCACTCGAATCTGCAATCTATCGCAATATCAGGGAGTTATTATCTGATCCTTTAAATCAGGCAGAAATCCGGAAGGAATATCCTGACCCGGTGATCAAACGGCGGAATACCGGATATGCTATAGATTTATTGCTGGATCGCGAGCCATTTACCGCTAATGGCAAGCCTTTCAACTTTTCGACACTTTTAGCCGGCTCAGAAGGAACGCTTGCTTTTACCACTGAAATCAAGCTAAACCTCGTCCCTCTTCCTCCTAAGGAGAAAATTCTGTTTTGTGTTCATTTTAATACCCTGGAAGATGCGCTGCAAGGGAACCTGGTTGCGCTAAAACACAAGCCCGGAGCCGTCGAACTGATGGACAGGTTCATCCTCGATTGTACCAAAGACAACATCGATCAGCGCAAAAACCGGTTCTTCATCCAGGGCAATCCAGGGGCTATACTGATCATCGAATTTGCCCGGGAGTCAAAAGATGAGTTGCTTGAGATCACTACTAAACTTGAGCAGGATTTAAGGCAAAACAACCTTGGCTACCACTACCCTCTGGTTACCGGACCTGATATCCCAAAAGTATGGGCTTTGCGTAAAGCCGGCCTGGGCGTTCTTTCCAATACCCCTGGCGATGCCAAGCCCGTTTCTGTCATTGAAGATACTGCAGTTAACCCGGAAAAACTGCCTCAATATATCGCCGAGTTTAAGGTTATCCTCGCAAAATATCAGCTTGAATGCGTTTATCATGCGCACATCGCCACGGGCGAGCTTCATCTGAGACCTTTATTGAACCTGAAAGATCCGGCAGATGTAGAGAAATTCCGCGGCATTGCAACGGATATCGCCCACCTGGTTAAGAAATTCAAAGGTTCCCTAAGCGGAGAGCACGGCGACGGGCGGCTCCGCGGGGAATTCATCCACTTGATGGTGGGTGAGAAGAATTACGACATTCTTAAAAAGATCAAACAGGTGTGGGATCCGGAGCATATTTTCAATCCCGGCAAGATCACCGGCACCCCGCCGATGGATACCAGCCTTCGCTATGAGCCGGGCAAACTGGCGAAGGAAGTTGCGACAATATTCGATTTTTCCAATGAAGGCGGGATTCTCCGGGCAGCCGAAAAGTGCAATGGCTCGGGGGATTGCCGCAAATCGCAACTGATTGGCGGTACGATGTGCCCGAGCTATATGGCCAGCCGCGATGAAAATACGACTACCCGTGCCAGGGCTAATATTTTGCGCGAATTCCTGACCAATTCCGATAAGAAAAATCCCTTCAGCCACCGTGAGATCTATGATGTGATGGATCTTTGCCTGTCGTGCAAAGGATGTAAATCTGAATGCCCGTCGAACGTCGACATAGCCAAATATAAAGCCGAATTCCTGCAGCATTTTTATGATGAGCACGGCGTTCCGCTCAGGGCGCTTGCCATAGCCAATATTACAAGGCTAAACCGGCTGGGTAGCATGGTTCCCTGGGTTTACAATTTTATGGTAAGTCAGCCGGCGATTGCCGGGTTAATGAAGAAAATACTCGGCATGGCACCTCAAAGAAGCCTGCCTCTGTTATCTGCAACAACATTCAGCCAGTGGTTCCGGAATCATCCGCAATCCTTGCCGGCAAATTTAAAAACCCGGGAGGTTTATCTCTTTGTTGATGAATTCACCGATTTCAACGATGCCCACGTAGGTATAGCAGCCGTGAAATTATTGAACGCACTTGGATACAAGATTTTAATAAAGGAACATCTTGAAAGCGGTCGGACATATCTCTCAAAAGGATTAGTCAGGGAAGCGAAAAAAATCGCTATTCATAACACTCTGACTTTCAAAGATTCTATTAAAGAAGAAACTCCATTGATCGGGATTGAACCATCTGCTATCCTCTCATTCCGTGATGAATACCCGGATTTAGCCGGCGATGATCTGAAAGAAGCCACTATAGCGCTTTCCAAAAACTGCTTCCTTTTTGAAGAATTTTTCATGAAGGAAATCAAGGCTGGGCACATCAGGAAAGAGCAATTCACCTCCGGTAATCTCAAAATAAAGCTTCACGGCCATTGTCACCAGAAAGCCTTATCAACCACGGGACCGACCAAAGAGATGCTTTCCCTGCCGGAAAACTATACCGTTGAAGAGATACCCTCAGGGTGTTGCGGCATGGCCGGTTCATTCGGCTATGAAAAAGAGCATTATGATCTCTCGATGAAAGTCGGCGAATTGGTTCTGTTCCCGTCGGTGAGGCAATCAGAACCGTCTGTAGTCATTGCCGCACCCGGAACCAGTTGCCGGCACCAGATCAAGGATGGGACAGGGCGAGAGGCGATGCATCCGGTGGAGGTGATGATGAGAGCATTGAGGAAAGTTGACAGTTGACAGTCGGCAGTCAGAAACTTGAAACTTGAAATTCAAAATCCCCAATTTAAACCTTAAACCTCAAAACTTAAACCTGAATCGTCATCCCATCCTGCCCCAGGACCGTATCAGGAAATACCTGCCTGGCTTCTTCCAACAAGCTATCCACTTCTTTATACCGTGCAGAGAAATGACCGATCACCAGTTTTTTCACCCCAGCTTTCAGCGCGATAGTAGCTGCCTCTCTTGCTGTTGAATGAAACTTGGCATGGGCATCTTTCGCTTTATCTTCCATAAAAGTCGCCTCATGGTAAAGCAGGTCGCAATTTTTAATAAGAGGGATAACGGGCTCATGATAGGCCGTATCGGTGCAATATGCATAAGACCTAGCCAGTGGCGGGTCATTTGTGATCAGGTGATTGGGATATACCTTGCCTTCGCTATCGGTATAATCTTCTCCATCCTTTATCTTTTCAAAAAATTCAAAAGGCACCTTTACATTTCTTAAAAAATCTTTCAGAATTTTTCTTTTTTCCGCTTTCTCCCTGATGAGGAATCCACAGGTAGGCACGCGGTGGTTAAGCGGTATGGTCGATACGGCAATTTCACCATCATCAAGGATAATGGAAGGATTCTCTGTTTCAAACGGGTGAAAGACCAGCGGGTAGGCCAGCGTGGTCCGGCTGAGCTCAAGCTGGAGGTTAATGAGCTGAATAAGAGGTTGAATTCCATAGAGATGTAATGGCTGAGACCTGCCAAGTAAGTGCAGGGTATTCAGCAAGCCGATCAACCCAAAATAATGATCTCCATGAAGATGTGAAATAAAAATATGACTGACCTTTTGAAACCGGTAACCTGATTTCCGCAACTGCATCTGCGTACCCTCCGCGCAATCAAGCAACATTAACCGGTTGCGTACCTCCACGAGGTGAGCGGTTGGATTACGGTCGAAGGTAGGTATCGCGGCTCCTGAACCAAGAATGGTTACGGTGAAGTTCATAAGCAAAGGTAAAAAAAAGGGACTCCATCCCGGGGATGGAGTCCCTTCATATACAAATTAAAAGATTAGATTTCGTCTTGCTGTTCGGATTCCGCCTCAGCCTTGGATTTTGGTTCGGGTTCGGGTTCAGCTTCAGATTTTGGTTCAGCTTCTGCTTTCGCCTTAGCTTTAACCTTATCTTTTTTCTCCACCTTCTCAGGTTTCTCTACCTTCTCAGGTTTCTCCACCTTCTCTAGTTTTTCCTGCTCCTCAAGCTTATCCTGCTTCTCAAGTTTCTCCTGCTTGTCCTTCTTATCCAGCTTATCGAGCTTATCCTTTTTATCCTGTTTCTCCTGCTTTTCCATATCAGTTTTCAGGGTAACAAGTGCTTCGAGATCACCAAGAGTGGTCTTTTCGACATTATCCTGGACTTTTTTGACAGCTTGCTTGGTAGAACGCTGGTCTTTCCTGGCCTTGCCTTCTTCTTTGTCGCGGTCAGCCCTGGCCTCATCCTGGTGGACGCGGGCATGGGAAAGGATAATCTTCTTGTTTTCTTTCGAAAATTCGATAACCTTGAAATCGAGTGCCTCATCAATTTTGGCTGTAGTATTGTCAGCTTTTGATGCATGACGTGTCGGGACAAAGCCTTCCACGCCATAAGGCAGGGAGACGATGAAACCTTTATCGTTCGAGCTTACCACGGTACCCTGGTGAACAGAGCCTAAAGTAAACACCGATTCAAACACATCCCACGGATTTTCTTCAAGCTGCTTGTGCCCAAGGCTCAACCGGCGATTTTCGGTATCTACATCGAGTACAACAACTTCGATCTGCTCACCGATCTTGGTGAATTCAGCCGGGTGCTTGATCTTTTTCGACCAGGAAAGGTCGGAAATATGGATCAGGCCATCGACGCCTTCTTCCAGTTCGACAAAAATACCAAAGTTGGTGAAGTTGCGGACGGTTGCAGTGTGCTTGGAGTTGATGGGGTATTTCTGGACTATGTTTTCCCACGGGTCCGGGACAAGCTGCTTCATTCCGAGCGACATCTTGCGCTCTTCACGGTCGAGGGTCAGGATGATGGCATCCACTTCGTCGCCGACTTTGAGGAAGTCATGAGCTGTCCGCAGATGCTGTGACCATGACATTTCCGATACATGGATCAGACCTTCAACGCCGGCCGCTATCTCGATAAATGCGCCATAATCAGCCATGACCACAACTTTTCCTTTAACTTTATCGCCAATCTTGATATTCTCATCCAGTGATTCCCATGGATGCGGCATAAGCTGCTTCAAGCCAAGGGCTATACGTTTCTTCTCATCATCGAAATCAAGAATAACAACCTTGATCTTCTGGTCAAGTTCTACTATTTCTTCCGGGTGGTTGATCCTGCCCCAGGAGAGGTCAGTGATGTGGATGAGTCCGTCCACGCCGCCCAGATCAATAAACACACCGTAAGAGGTGATATTTTTGACTGTTCCTTCAAGAACCTGGCCTTTTTCCAGCCTGGCCATGATCTCGGATTTCTGCAGCTCCAGTTCGGCCTCGATAAGAGCTTTATGGGAAACTACAACGTTTTTATATTCCTGGTTGATTTTCACCACCTTGAATTCCATGGTCTTATCAACGAAAATATCATAGTCACGGATTGGTTTCACATCGATCTGCGATCCGGGGAGGAAAGCCTCGATACCAAAAACATCGACTATCAGACCACCTTTTGTGCGGCATTTCACATATCCGGTAATGATCTCATCATTTTCAAAAGCATTATTGACACGCTCCCATGATTTCAGGATGCGGGCTTTCTTATGGGATAAAACAAGCTG
The DNA here is from genome assembly GCA_023229505.1 of Bacteroidales bacterium. Classification (NCBI taxonomy): domain Bacteria; kingdom Pseudomonadati; phylum Bacteroidota; class Bacteroidia; order Bacteroidales; species Bacteroidales bacterium. The sequence goes on from JALNZD010000034.1 coordinate 25,708, forward strand.
TCCGCCCATATCTTCCTGGCTTTCCACGTAGACATCGATCTTATCGCCATTTTTAATGTCTGTCAGGTACCTGACTTCGGACACCGGGATCACGCCATCGGATTTGAAACCGATATTTACAACGATTTCACGGTTGTTTTTGCCCACGACAGTTCCTTCGATTACTTCATGCTCTGCAATGGAGCTAAGGGTTTTGTCGTAAATATTCTCCAGCCGTACCCGCTCATCTTCCGAATATTTATCCTGTTTCTTGCCAATGGCATTCCAATCAAAATCGAGATTGGGTTTTGGCGGAACATTCCAGGTAATTTCTTCGGCAAAAATTTCCTTAACCGGCTCATCCTCAATGGGAAAAACTTCGGACGGAACTTCCTCAGGTTCTTCAGGGACTACAGTAGGTTCTTCAGGGACTTCAGCAGGTTCTTCGGGAGCTTCTTCCGGAGCTTCTTCAACTACTTCCGGTTCGGTTTCACTTGTGATTTCTGTTTCAGGAACAATTTCTTCAGGAGAGGTTTCAGCTTCAACAGCTTCGGGGACTTCGTCAACTTCAGAAGGGTCCAGATTTTCAGTCTGGTCGTTAACTTCGAGTTCTTTTTCAGTCATTAAAAAAAAATTGGGTTTTGTTTCCTGCTGCTATGCCCCGGCATTCCGCAAAACGGGTTTAACATTCAAAATTTGTAAGGCTGTGGCATAGTTTAATATACAACCTCTAAAATGGGCGGCAAAGATAGGAAATTAATCATGAATTCCACATCTTCTCTTTATAAAATCTTAATATAAAGGTCAGGAAGTTTAATAAAACATGAATGAAACCATAAATACTTTTGCAGCCGGAATAGCATTAACACCAGGCATAATATCAGCGGGTTTCAATAATGTATTACTGTTATGGAAAAACTATTGGAAGAATTAATAAGCAGGCTCGAAGATGCCAGGGATGGCATTGTCAGGGAACTTAAAAGCGACTCAGATGAAGCAAACAACCAAATTGCCATGTTGCTTTCCGGCGAAGCCTTTGCTTATGATTATTGCATCAAGGAATTGCAACGATTGATCAACTATTACAAGGAAAGTATCTTAAAATCCTGATTTTAAGGTTGCATTCCAAAAGAGATGAATAGTTCCATTAACTTTGTTCGGGAGCTTTGTTCACGATCCGGATACCCGTCGATATAACACGTTTAAATACTGAACATGAGCCATGAAGCCACCATATTGATCATTGATGATGAAAGGCAGATCAGGAAACTGCTCGAGATAACCCTTAATTCGGCGAATTACCATGTACTGGAAGCCATTAACGGCAAAGAAGGTATAACGACAGCAGCGATGCATCCGCCGGACTTGATCCTGCTCGACCTGGGATTGCCGGATGATGATGGGCAAAATATCCTGGTCAGGTTAAGGGAATGGTATGTTTCACCCATCATCATTTTATCAGTAAGGGATTCGGAAGAGGAGATCATCCGGGCATTGGATAACGGAGCAAATGATTACCTTGTAAAGCCTTTCCGGACAGGGGAACTTCTTGCCAGGATTCGTAATGCCCTGAGATTGGTCAAAGATGCCGGGGGAGATACGGTAATCAAAACGCATGACCTGGCTATTGATCTTGTCAGCAGGACGGTTGTGAAAAATGAGACGCCCGTCAAACTTACGCTTACAGAATACTCTTTGCTGACCCTTTTAGCCAGAAATCATAATAAAGTCCTCACCCATCAATTTATCCTGAAAGAAATCTGGGGCCCGGGCTATATCGAGCAATCACAATACCTTCGGGTTTTCATCGCCCAGGTCAGGAAAAAAATTGAAGATGATCCAAACCATCCGGAAATTATCATCACCGAATCCGGGATAGGTTACCGGTTCATTGCGGAATAAGGTTGAGTCATTCAGTGGTCATTGGTCATTGTAGAGCCGTTGCATGCAACGGCTCTACAATTCCACCGTTCCATCGTTTCACCGTTTCACTAAAAAAAAGTTATATTTGTATATCAATTCAACCCTCAAGGATATGCCTCTAAAATGCGGTATTGTCGGGCTTTCGCTCGTAGGTAAAACCACCATTTTCAATTGTTTTTCCAATGCCAGGGCCCAATCGGGCGGAGCGGCCAAAGCCAATATCGGCACCATCCATGTTCCCGATCAAAGGCTTTACGAGATCGATAAGTTCATTAAAAGCGTCAAAATTGTTCCCGCGACAGTGGAAATCGTTGATATTCCCGGCCTGACGAAAGGTGGCAGCCAGGGCGAGGGAGTCGGGAATAAGTTTCTGGCCGATATCCAGCAAACCGATGCTATCATCCATGTTTTGCGCTGCTTTGATGATGATACTGTACCCCATATCGAGGGATCGGTCAATCCTGTGCGTGACCGTGAGATCGTAGACCTGGAATTGCAGATCCGTGATCTCGATATGGTTGACCGGAAGATCAACCGGGTTGAAAAAATGGCCAAATCGGGTGAGCGGGAGCCAAAGCATATCCTGGATATACTGCATAAAGTGAAGAGCCACCTGGAAAATTTTCAGAATGTCCGCACTTTCGTCATGTCAGAAGAAGATAAAAAACATATCAACGATATGTATTTACTTACAGCCAAGCCGGTTTTGTATGTATGTAATGTAGATGATGCCTCGGCAGCCAGCGGTAATGAATACGTGACTGCTTTTAAGCAGTCCATTGCTCACGAAAATGCCGAGATCCTCATCGTGGCGGGCAAACTGGAAGCTGAAATCGCTGAACTCGACGATCCGGAAGACCGTAAAGCTTTCCTTGCAGATGCAGGCCTCATGGAGCCCGGGGTGAACCGCCTGGTGCAAACCGCTTACCATCTGCTCAACCTGCAATCATTCTTCACCGCCGGCCCTAAAGAGGTCAGGGCCTGGACCATCCACAAAGGTGAAACGGCACAGCAGGCTGCCGGCACCATCCACAGCGATTTAGAAAGAGGCTTTATCCGGGCAGAAGTGATGAAATACACCGATTTTATCCACTACGGCTCGGAACATGCCCTGAAAGAAGCCGGGAAATTTCATATCGAAGGCAAACACTACATCGTAGAGGATGGAGACATTATGCACGTCAGATTCAACGTATAAGTTCCACGTCTTTGATTTCTTCAAATTTCGGTTCAACGACCCACTTTCCGGTTTTATCTATGATTCCCCATTTTTCACCTGACTGTACTGACGCATAACCATTTTTAAAATCCCGCGCACCATCAAATTGTGGCGGAATGGCCCATTCTCCTTTATTGTTGAAGAAACCAAATTTATCATTTTTTCTTCCTCTTGCCAACCCATCGGAAAAGTCATCAAAAATTTCCGAATCATTCATATAGATGATCTCGCCTGCTTTATTTACATAAGCCCATTTATCTCCCGTTTTAACGCGGGCCAGGCCGCTTTCCGGATTGAAGTTTTTTCCTGCTTCATACTGTGGCTCAAGGATCCAATCCCCTTTTGGATTTATATACCCTATTTTTTCCGCATTATTTTTTGCCCACGCCATACCTCCGTGAAAATCCCCTGCACTCTGAAATTGGGCCTGAATAGCAACTTTCCCGCCACCATCAACAAATCCTACCAAATCACCTGCTGTTTTAAAAGATGCCAGTTGTTCTGAGAAATCATTCAAATCTGCCAGGTTTGGCAACTCCACGGGAGATTCAACACCATTTTTATCAAGCACAAAGAATTTTCCGTCCCTTTGAGCAGCAGCATAGCCACTATTAAATGGTGTCACCTTGTCATATTTGGCTGGAATAGCTAATTTGCCGGTAGTATTCAGATATCCCCACTTTTCATTCTGTTTTACCGGGGCAAAACCATTATTAAAACCCTTCATTCCAAATCCAAATACTTCTATCAGTTTAAAACCTGTAATTTCTGTTTCTAAGGTTTCTCCTTTTAAATTGATGAATAAAAACTGCTTCAGTTTCGCATCGTATATGGCAGCAAGGCCATCATTAGAAAACCCAATACACTTCTTGTATTTAGCTTCAATGATAAGGTCGCCCTTAAGATTGGCATAACCCCATTCCTTGACACCCGCGGGCCTGACCATGACCACATAGGTTTGTGCAAAAGCAGCATATCCTAACAATAAGGTCAAAATAATGCTAAAAGTCATTTTCTTTTTCATAATGTTGATTTTTAAGTTAACAAATACGTTATTATCCTATAAATTATACTTTGTGTTCCTTTGCAAAGTTATTGTTTTGATCCCATCAACAATTTTGCAATTTTATCCTTTTCATCCTTCGAAAACCGGCAATCGGCAACGGCAACATCAATCATTTCTTTATAACGATTCTGCTGATAAAAATATACCAGCACCTCCTTAGCCGCATTGCTCACTTTATAATTCCAGTAAAGATAGCCGTCGATAAGGTTCGAGGCAGTAGTCTTATCAAGGTAATTCAGCCGTTTTAACAATTGGATAGCATTCATACGGGTTTCAAATTCAAAATGCGGACCGGCATAGTCGGTCAGTTCCCGAAGGTATTCACGCTGACCAGCCTGTATGGCTATTTCCAGCCATTTCATCCGGATGTTCCTCCCTCTCCAGCCGGTTTCATTTTTCGTTTTTTCAAGGTACTGGGGAATATCTCCCGGGAAAGAACGGCAAAGCAAATCCAATGCCTTTTCGACATTGATGTAAGATTTGTCAGTAAGCAATTTTTCCACGTCAGATTTCAGGTTTTCAGGTACCTGTTTAATATTCTCCAAAGCAGCCAGGCGCACCAGTGGATCATCATCCTTTATTGCCTGTAATAAAATTTCATCATAAAATTTACCATCTTCGATGAAAAGCTGTTTTAATATTTCAGTGCGTGTCAGGTGGAAAGTCTCTTTGTTCCAAGATTCAAGAAGAGTGGTCTCTTTCTGGCTCAGAGGAAAAACGCGCAAAGCGATCAGAGCATCATACCGGTCAATCATTCCCGGAGCCTTGATGGCCTGGGCTGCCCATTCAATAAAAGACTTGCTGAAAGAAACCGTCTTAAGCACCCTGCGTCCCGGATCGAACAAAACGAAAGATATGGTTTTTGCAGCCGGATTACTGATGACCACTTCACTGAATTCCTCATCTATCCATTGGGTTTTCCGGTCGGAACTGCCATCTTCATAAAAAACCTCAAAAACGATGGGCATCCTGAATAATCCGGTCAGCTCATTGCGCTGATGGGCCTGCCTGACCTGGATAATAACCTGGACAGTGCCTTCAGGCGATTTGTCCTGGCGCCAGTTTACTTCATAATAGGGCTCGCCGCCATGGTAAATCCACTGGTCAAAAAACCATTCGATTGACTGACCGGTGGCTTCATAAACAGAAGCAACGAATTCGGAAGTTTCTACCTCGCTGAAGGCGTAATGATTTGTGTAATATTTGATAGCAGCTTTAAAACCATCTTCACCCAGCACATCCCGCATCATATCAAGCATCAGCGATCCTTTAGGGTACCAGCGGGCACGCCCTCCCCTGCTGTGGCCAACGGGGAACTGGTCTTTCTTTGAAGCTTCAAGCGTTTCATCAAGCTCCTGGTTCCGGACCCATTGGTAATAATCTTCTCCGAAAACTTCTCGTTCAAAAAGTTTAGCATAATAAGTTGCAAAGCTTTCGGTCAGCCAGACATCGCAGGATTTCTGGTGCGACATGCAGTTCCCGAACCATTGGTGTGCCAGTTCATGGGTGTTGACATTCACGTAATTTCTTCCGTCAAAAGCCCGTTCATCAACCGCCAGGTAGTCGCCAAACACCGTCGAGGTCGTGGTCTCCATGGCTCCATAAAGATAATCCTCCACAGGCGCCTCCCGGTATAGTTCGTAAGGATAAGCCAGCCCAAATTCCTCTTTAAAAAAATCAAACATTTGTGCCGTGTACCGGTAAGTCGGCTCCGCATGATCGTCTTGCCATGAATAATACCAGAGATCTAACGGCAGACCGTCTGTAGTTTTCATTTCCAGGAATTTATAATCCCCGATCACCAAAGCGGTGGAAAAAAAAGGATGCTCTTTAACCATCTTGTAATGCCATGTCTTTGTGCCATCATTATTCGTTTTCACGGATTCCCTCACCCCATTTGAAAAAACCTGGTATTTCCCGTCAAAAGTTATGAACATGTCGACGGTCAATCTGTCGCTATAAAAAGGCAGCCAATGGAAAGGCCTGTGAGCCCAGATTTGTTTGTTGTCTCTTAATGCAGGCTCTTGCCAGCCTATTAAAAACAAATCATAGAGGGGTTTGGAGGTATAGTTCATCCTGATCTCATATTCTTTATCCTTGATTAATCTTTCTTTTGAATTATTAGTTATGACCAGGTTGTCTCCTCTTTTTTGGTAAGATATATCGATTCCTGGAATTTGGACTGCACTGAATATGATGTCCGGTGCCCAGAAGACGATGGAATCAGTTTCTGTCCTGATGGGTAAAAAAGAAAAAGTGACGTTGCCAGTCACGAGCGTATCGTAAGGATCGATTTTAAGTTCTGCCTTTAAATGGATGATGTCTATGATCTTTCCCTGGGTGATGGCACCTGCATCATACAGATAAGTAACGGTCTTGTCCTGGGAAACACAAACCTGGGTATAAAAGAACAGAACGATAAGGGATTTGAAAGCAAGCTTCATTGAAGATATTTTTTACCGAAATTAAAGAAAATTGGGAGGCGCAATTTACTTCTTCAATGATTTTGCCGGAGCAGATCTTTTCCTAGGGTTCCTCCATGATTCATATAAATATAAAAGTTCAAACGAAGACTCAAGAAGCAGCGACAGTAATGAAAAAACTATCTACAATGAATTCATCATGCAGCCAGGTGTTATTGTGATGCTGCATAAATAGTTGAAACACCAGGTTTTTAAGCGTTTTTGAATAATAATTTTCCCGTTTCACAGCTTACAACGATCGGTTTTTCCTGGTTGACAGAACCACTAAGGATCATCTTCGAAAGTTCATTAAGGATATTTCGCTGGATGATCCTTTTTACAGGCCGTGCCCCGAACTGTGGATCAAAGCCCTGCCCTGCAATCCAATCAACGGCATTTTCGGTGATTTCCATCGTAATGCCATTTATTGATAACAGATTTTGCAGGTGACTGAACTGCAACCTCACGACTTCTTTAATCTCCTCCTTAGTCAAAGTCTTAAACATAATAATGTCATCGATCCGGTTCAGGAACTCCGGCCGGATAGTCGTTTTCAGCAGGTTAAATACCTCTTCGCGAGTCTGCTGCCAGATTTCATCTTTATTTTCATCGGTCATATTTTCAAAACGCTCCTGGATCAAATGAGAGCCAAGGTTTGATGTCATAATGATGATGGTGTTTTTAAAATTCACGGTGCGTCCTTTGTTGTCGGTTAGCCGTCCATCGTCCAGTACCTGAAGGAGGATGTTAAAAATATCCTGATGGGCTTTCTCAATCTCGTCGAGCAGAATGACTGAATAAGGTTTACGGCGAACCGCTTCTGACAACTGGCCGCTTTCCTCATAACCCACGTAACCAGGAGGCGCCCCGATAAGTCTTGAAACGGTGTGCCTTTCCTGGTATTCCGACATGTCGATCCGGACCATGGCGTTTTCATCATCGAAGAGGTATTCGGCAAGGGCCTTAGCCAGTTCGGTTTTTCCCACGCCGGTGGTACCCAGGAAAATAAAGGATCCGATGGGCCGGCGGGCATCCTGTAAACCGGCACGGCTGCGGCGTATAGCATCGGCAAGGGCGCTGATGGCTTCCTCCTGGCCTACAATCCTTTTATGCAGCTCTTCTTCAAGATGCAGCAACTTTTCTCTTTCGCTCTGCAGCATCTTGCTGACCGGGATGCCGGTCCATTTTGAAACGATGTCGGCAATTTCCTCTGCTCCCACCTCCTCATTGATCATAGGCTTGCTGCCCTGAAGCGCTTCGAGCTTTTTCTTGAGTGATCCAAGGTCTTCCTCACCTTCCCGGATCCGTCCGTAGCGCAATTCGGCCACTTTTCCAAAATTGCCTTCACGCTCTGCCTTTTCGGCCTCAAACTTATAATTCTCTATCTCCTTTTTACGCTGCTGTATCTTCTCTACGATCTCTTTTTCAGAGCGCCACTGTGCCTGAAGCTGGTTGCGCTGCTCATTCAGATTCGCGATCTCACCGGAAAGCATATTCAGCTTAACCTGGTCTTTTTCCCTTTTTATCGCTTCACGCTCAATTTCAAGCTGGCGGATCTTTCTTTCTGCCACTTCGAGTTCTTCGGGTAAGGAATCGATTTCGAGCCGGAGCTTTGCTGCCGCTTCATCAATCAGGTCAATGGCCTTGTCGGGCAAAAACCGGTCGGTGATATAACGCTGTGATAGCTCCACCGCCGCAATGATCGCTTCATCCTTTATCCTGACATGATGATGGGTTTCATATCTTTCTTTCAAACCCCGGAGGATTGAAATAGCAGATTGGGTATCAGGCTCATCCACCATCACGATCTGGAATCTACGCTCAAGGGCTTTGTCTTTCTCAAAAAATTTCTGGTATTCCTTCAGTGTGGTAGCGCCGATGGCCCTCAGCTCTCCCCTGGCCAGGGCCGGTTTAAGAATGTTGGCAGCATCCATGGCCCCTTCACCACCACCTGCACCTACAAGGGTATGAATCTCATCAATGAACAGAATGACTTCTCCATCCGACTCGACAACTTCCTTCACCACGCTTTTAAGTCTTTCCTCAAATTCTCCCTTATACTTTGCCCCGGCAATCAGGGAACCCATATCCAATGAAAAGACCTGCTTTGATTTAAGATTTTCCGGCACGTCCCCATTTACGATCCGGTGAGCTAAACCTTCTGCAATAGCCGTTTTCCCGGTGCCAGGCTCGCCGATCAGGATAGGGTTATTCTTGGTACGCCGGGACAAGATGTTTAAAACACGCCTGATCTCGTCATTCCTTCCAATTACCGGGTCCAGCTTCCCTTTCCGGGCCAGATCGTTTAAATTACGGGCAAAACGGTTAAGTGCTTTGTAAGTCTCTTCGGACGAATGGTTGTTATTATTGGAATTCATACAATTACTCTTTTATTAAAAGCTGATCAGTGTGAAACAATTTGTGTACCATTCGGAATTAATTCTTTGATTCTGAAATTATGTCAGGTGAATTAGGGAGAAAATGCGTTATGATGATATTTTCTGTTTTAAACAATATTTTCACGAAAAGGCCTTTATTCTTAATAGATTAGGATTTTGACCAGGATGAAAGGTAGATGATCATCATAAAATGAAAACAAAAATTCCTTAAATTTGCACCCTGCATGAAGGCAACTCCAAGATACATCCGGATGCTCAGAAAAATCGCATTATGCGTACTTGTTATAGCAGGTTCACATCTGCATGCCCAGTTTGATTGCACAATTTATCCAGGTGACACTACGGTTTGCTATGGACAGAGTATTTACCTGTATACCCAGTTCTCAGATACATTGAATTATTCATGGGAGCCGAACGGAGAAACGGGTGTTATAATTGAAGTTTTAGTAAAAGACACCATCACCTATATCCTGAATGTTTACAACGATGACAGCACATTCCATTGCTCAGACACGGCTACTATCAGCATCTATCCAAGAGTAGTCGTTGAGTTTGAACAGTTAAGCAAAGGCTGCCCTGATGAATGCAAGGCACAGGTTATTGCAAGTGCTTCCGGAGGCTTTCCCCCTTATCACTATTTGTGGAGCGCAGTGGTAGAGCCCAACGATTCAACGCTGGCACTTGGATTGTGCAGCGATCAAAGCTACAACATCAGGGTAGAAGACACTGTATGCATATTTGATACAGCTTTCCTGGTTAAACCATATAGCATGCCGGAGGTTGAGGTTACCATTAGTCCGGATTCTCTTTTTGAAACCAACCCGCAAGCTTCATTTTCGTTTGAGAACAAATCGGCCGATTCCATTCCGCTAACCAACTGGGTATGGGTTTTTCCTGACAGCTCAACGACTAATCTTCTTAATCCAAATTATGTATTTAATGAAACAGACTCCGTGCTGTTTATATACACAACAATAGACGGTTGCATTGACACGATCATCATTGCGGTTGATGTTCAACCATTCAAGCTTAAAGTTTACAATGTATTCACCCCTAATGGTGACGGGGTTAACGACAAATATGAAATTCCTTACCTTGATCGTTACATTTCCAACCAGTTTATCGTTTATAACCGCTGGGGCGAAAAGGTCTTCGAAGAAGCCAATTATTCCGGCAGTTGGGATGGCGGTAAACTTCCTGATGGTGTTTATTTTTATATATTAAAATGCCAGGGATACTGGAAGGAAGATATTTTCAGGGGGTCTGTTTCAATCTATGGAAGTAAATATTAACCGAAAATTATTTAGAAATGAAAACAATCAGGTTGTTGGTCCTGTTAAGCCTTGCCGCATTGATATCCTGCTCTCACGACAGGACACAGGTACCTGCCAGCGTAGTTAACATTCCTAATTCGGCCAGCGGGAACAGCGGTAAGTCCCAGCTTCCTGTCATGGAATTCGCTCAGGTTGAACATGATTTTGGCAAAGTCATACAGGGTGAAGTTGTCAGCTATTCCTTCAAGTTTAAAAACACCGGAAATGCCGACCTGGTCATTGCCAACGTCAGTGCTACATGCGGTTGCACAGCCAGCGATTATCCCAGGACCCCGGTCAAGCCAGGGGAAGAAGGGATTATTGAAGTAAGCTTTAACAGTTCGGGCAAACAAGGGTTCCAAAACAAAGACCTCACTATAGCAGCGAATACTCAACCCAGTAACACAACCCTTACCATTAAAGCAATCGTTATAATACCAGAAAATCAATGACAATAGCATTAACCAATGACTAATAACCAATAACAAATAACAACTAACAAATAACCAATCATGATGAATTTAAATTACATTTTACTTTTTGCTCCCGCGCAGGGCAAGGAAGGCTCCGGCAGCAGCAGCCTAATTTCATTTCTTCCGCTGGTGCTGATTATCCTTGTGTTTTACTTATTCTTCATCCGGCCACAGATGAAAAAGAGTAAGGACCAGAAAAAATTCAGGGAATCACTTAAAAAAGGAGACAAAGTGATCACTATCGGCGGTATTCATGGAAAAATCGCTGAAATTGATGAAACCACTGTTGTCCTGGAAGTTGGTAACCAGATGAAGCTTACCTTTGAAAAATCAGCCATAGCACTGGATACATCAACCCAGTTGGGGCAGAATAAATAATCGGCAGGGGAAACCATCATCTGGTATCTCTAATTACAGTTAATCTTTAAGCTCTTGAAGCTCAGCTTTATAGATTTAGTAAGGTCATTTTTTGGAAAAAAGGATGAGAAATTCCGTCAAAGGCTTTCCATTTTCCTGGTTTGCCTTGTTATCTCTGTAATAATTTGGTTCACTATCAAATTATCGGATGAATATGATACGGTAATTAAAATACCGGTCACATTCACGCAAATACCTAAAAACAAAGTCCTGACCTTTGCTTCTGATACTGTCCTGCAAGTTGAAATTCTTGAAAAAGGGTCCAATCTTTTAAGGATGCTTTATATTCAGGAGATCACACCGGCAGCGATCAGCCTGAGATTTCTACCAGTTTATCCAAAAGGGGAGGTTTATCAGGGAATCATCACCCCTTCCCTGTTGATCAATGGAATAGAAAGAGAACAGAACCTTCTTGGGAAGATCATTTCCATCAGCCCGGACACCATATACCTATCCTTTGAAACCGAAAAAACGAGGAAGGTCCCTGTTAAAGCCAGTTTTGACCTTACTTTCGAGAAGGAGTTTATGCGATATGGCCCCGCAGTCTTTAGCCCGGATTGTGTCATCGTAAAAGGCCCCGAAACGAAAATCAATTACCTCGATTCCGCTTCACTGGGTGTAATCAAACTGGATCAACTGAATCAGAATTTCACGGGAGAAAAAGGCTTTTCAAGGGATACAACAAGTCAGAACCTGTCGTTCTACCCGGACAAGGTCAGCTTTAGCATTCCCGTTGAAAAGTTCACAGAAGCCGAAACGGAAGTCCCGGTAAAAATAATAAATACCAATGGATTAGAGGTCAAAACATTCCCGGATAAAGTAAGGGTTTTTTATACCGTGGCTTTAAAGGATTATCCGAAAATTGAGCCCGGGATGATATTTGCCATTGCAGATATTTCAAAAGTGAACCTGGCTGAAAAGGATAAAATAAAAGTAAACCTTGACAGCTATCCTTCTTTTATCCGGATTAATAAGATAGAGCCTGAAAAGGTGGAATTTATCATCGTAAAATAATGTTAAAAGTTGGACTGACCGGTAATATTGGAAGCGGAAAAACCATCATCGCCCAGGTTTTCAGCATGTTGGGTGTTCCTGTTTTTCATGCTGACCTTGAAGCAAAAAAGCAGTTTGATGATAAAAAGATCAGGAAAAGCATCAGGGAGAAATTTGGCACGGGGGTTTTTGCATCATCCGGGGAAGTGCTGAAGCCTGTTCTTGCTGAAATCGTTTTTAATGATCCGGCTCTGCTTGATCAGTTAAATAAGATCATACACCCCGGGGTGCGTAAAGATTATCAGCAATGGTGCCTGCAAAATGCCAGGGTTGCATACACACTTTATGAAGCAGCCATACTTTTTGAAAGCGGTCATTACAGGGAGATGGATAAGGTTATCTGCGTAACCGCACCGGAACAGCTCAGGATCAAACGCGTAATGGACCGCGACCATCTTACACGCCAAGAGGTTGAAAGAAGAATGACTAATCAATGGGATGAGGGAAAAAAAATTGCCCTGTCTGATTATGTGATCAGGAATGATGAATCTACTATGGTGATAAGGCAAGTCTTAGAGGTACATAATAAAATAATTCAAAATTCAAAATTGACATCGGTATTTAATCAAACCTGAACCTGGTAAGTTCTGAGTGCTTCATTTAATGATGTTTTTAAATCAGTCGACGCATTCCTTTTTCCGATGATCAGTGCGCAAGGCACTTGGTAAATGCCGGCAGGAAACGCTTTTGGATAGGTTCCGGGGATCACGATGCTGCGGGCAGGCACCAAACCTTTAATTTCCACCGGCTTTGCGGCCGTCACATCAATGATCCGTGTTGAACCGGTGAGGATAACCCCTGCGCCAAGCACTGCTTCCCTTTCCACCTTAACTCCTTCCACCACGATGCATCGGGATCCGATAAAACAATCATCTTCAATAATCACAGGCAACGCCTGAACAGGCTCCAGCATACCCCCGATGCCAACTCCCCCGCTCAGGTGGACATTTTTTCCTATCTGAGCACATGATCCGACAGTTGCCCATGTATCGACCATGGTCCCCTCATCAATGTAAGCCCCGATATTAACATACGATGGCATAAGGATGACGCCCCGCGCCAGATAAGACCCATACCTGGCAACAGCATGCGGCACCACACGGACTCCAATTTCCTGGTAACCTTTTTTTAAGGGGATTTTATCATGAAATTCCAGTGGCCCGACTTCCGTCACTTCCATCTTTCGCATAGGGAAATACAAAATTACCGCCTTCTTAACCCACTCATTCACCATCCATCCTCCGTCTGTAGGCTCTGCCACCCTGATTTTTCCATTATCCAGCAAGCTGATAACCTCTTCAATAGCCCCACGGGTTTGTCCTCCTGCCAATAAATCCCGGTTTTCCCAGGCTTCTTCAATTAATCGAATGATCTGCCCATCCATATCCTAAAGTTTACCATTCAAAGGTAATCAACTTCTTCGTATTTTTGCACCCGTCAAAAATTGGAAAATACACATGGGACGCATCATGGCCATTGATTATGGCAGGAAAAGAGTAGGTATTGCGGTTACCGATGAATTGCAACTCATCGCTAACGGCCTGACTACAGTGCCCGCCCACGAGATCATGGCTTTTCTCAGGTCATACGTGAAACAGGAAAAAATCGATGCATTTGTGGTCGGAGAGCCCCGGCAAATGAACAATCAGCCTTCAGAATCGTTACAGTACATCATGCCATTTGTCAACTGGTTAAAAAAAGAATTTCCTGAGATACCAGTTGAAATGATGGATGAAAGATTTACTTCAAAAATGGCTTTTCAAACTATGATTGATGGTGGGTTAAAGAAAAAGGCCAGGCAGCGGAAAGAACTGGTGGATACAATCAGCGCTACCATCATCCTTCAATCTTATCTCAGTTCCAAATCAATCCGAAAAAATCAGGAGAACAGCTAAATGATCTTACCTATCGTTGCATATGGTCATCCTACTTTGCGGAAAATAGCCGCTGAAATTGAACCCGGCCATCCCGGGATTGATGAACTCATTGAAAACATGTTTGAAACCATGTACCAGTCAGAAGGTGTGGGCCTTGCTGCTCCACAAGTCAACCAGTCCATCCGGTTGTTTATTGTCGATGCCAGTCCTTATGAAAAAGACAATCCTGATTTCAAAGGGTTTAAAAAAGCCTTTATCAACCCTCACATCATTGAGGAAACAGGAGAAGAATGGAGTTTTAATGAAGGTTGCCTCAGCGTTCCGGAAATACGTGAGGATGTGATGCGGAAACCAAGGATCAGGATAAAATACCAGGACAGGGCTTTCAACTCTTATGATGAAATTTACGAGGGAATACCTGCACGCATCATCCAGCATGAATATGATCACCTGGAAGCCATTCTTTTCGTCGACCGCATCAACCCTCTCAGAAAAATACTGCTGAAAAGAAGGCTGAACGATATTTCCACCGGAAACATAGAAGTAGCTTACAAAATGATTTTCCCGGCAAAGAAGAAGAAGGTTAAGGTTAGGTAAAATGTTATTTTTTGAATATATCATTCAATTTATTCATTATGAAGTTACTTCGTTTATTGCCCGTTTTAATCATTTTAGCCGGGATCGCTGTTCAATGCAGCCAGGACCCGAAATCCAGGATTAAAGAGCTGGAGAAAAAGATCGGATCTGAGAATTTCACCTTAGACGAAAAAGGTATGCAAATGGCAGATGAACTGGTCCAGGCTTATATCAGCTATGCTGAAAGCCATAAAGAAAGCCCTGAAGCGCCCGATTATCTTTACAGCGCTGCCGACCTTTCTCTGAATATCGGCAAGAGCAAGGAATCTCTTGATATGTATAATCGCATCATTTATCAATATCCTGATTATAAAAAAGCCCCGGAATGCCTGTTCCTGGTTGGTTATATTTATGAGAACTATTTCGAGCAATATGGCAAAGCCAAGGAAATTTATGAATCTTTCCTGAAAAAATACCCGAATCATGACTTTGCGGATGATGCGGCTATTTCAATAAAAAATATGGGCAAAAGCCCGGAAGAACTCATCAGATCATTCGAGGAGCAGAACAATCAGCAACAAGATACACTCCATTTATAGAAACAATTTCTTCCGACGGGTCGTGTTCATGCTCCGACGGGTAAATCCGTCGGTTCAGCCGGTCGTGTTTATGCTCCTACGGGTAAATCCATCGGTTCAGCCGGTCGTGTTCATGCTCCGACGGGTAAATCCGTCGGTTCAGCCGGTCGTGTTTATGCTCCTACGGGTAAATCCATCGGTTCTGATCATTAGCACTATACAAAGCTTGGATTTTCTTCCGACGGGTAAATCCGTCGGTTCAGCCGGTCGTGTTTATGCTCCTACGGGTAAATCCATCGGTTCATATTTTTTCATTATGCCTGGTGGCATTTCGAATTAATTGCGAAGATTTTTGGGATAATGGCTTTAACCCGTGTTTCTTTCTATTTGTAACGACGTAGTTGATGGCATTGCATAATTCGGTTTCATTTCTAAGAACTTTTTGATAAAAACTTTTTGCCCAAAGACCCTGAGGATAAGTGGATTTGATTCTGGCAGAAGAACCTTTTGATGAAAGATTAATGCGCCGATTATAATTATAAGATGTTTTTCCTTTCCAGAGTAGCATCATTTTCGAAAGAGATTCTCTTTCACTACATACTATGCAATGAACATGATCGCCACAAAAGTTGAAAGCAATCAATTCCAGCTTTAATTCACCAGCTACATTACACAGCTCTTCAATAATAGCATCTTCTTCTTTGTCATCAAAATAAGGCAAAGTTGTTGCTACGTACCCTTTTGGATTAATTCTTTTTATCCTTTGATAATCGTACCGTGAATACTTTAAAGTGAATACGATATGTGAAGCAATACATTCGATTCTGTCCTTCATTTCGTCACTTTTTTAATTTTCTATATTAATGTTTGAACCGACGGATTTACCCGTCGGAGTAAGAAAACGACCAGTTTGAACCGACGGATTTACCCGTCGGAGTAAGAAAACGACCAGTTTGAACCGACGGATTTACCTGTCGGAGTAAGAAAACGACCAGTTTGAACCGACGGATTTACCCGTCGGAGTAAGAAAACGACCAGTTTGAACCGACGGATTTACCCGTCGGAGTGAGAAAACGACCAGTTTGAACCGACGGATTTACCCGTCGGAGTGTGAAAACAACCAGTTTGAATCGACGGATTTACCCGTCGGAGTGAGAAAACGACCAGTTTGAACCGACGGATTTACCCGTCGGAGTACGATATTGGCTCTTCACTTTATCAAATCCAAACCAATCCTGCATTCCAAACATTTTTTCTGATCACAATAGTTTGTTTTCAACTCCAGCAAGGCTTGCGACTGTGATGCCGATGAAGGCTCCAACCCGAATTCTGCAAATTTCCTGACAATGGAGTTTGACTCGGCCGGAATTGAATCGAGCAGCGCAAATGCCTGATCCTGGTAGTGTACCTGGCCTTTCAATTTACCGTAAACGAATAAAAAAGGTATGACATTATTGATCATGATCAATTCGACCGTTGATGGTGATATTGATTTTCCTATGTTTTTCGACTGCCGGTCAAAATAATAATGATCTTTCCAGTATTCACTGACCCCGACAGTAAAAAACCCGATCATTTTATCATATCCGGCATTCTCAATTATCTCGCTGAAAAGGTTAGATCGCAGGTGGATCATCATGGCAAGCTGAGCCAGTCGGATCGTTGGGAAATTATTCGGACGCAGACGCATGAATTTCCAAAGGTGGCCGGAAATCGGTTTAAGCGAAAACTTGTTCTTCAAATGCTGATATTCCTTCTTCAGCTTCTTCGGGTACTCACCCCTATATCTGCCCTCTAATAGGCCGGCCTGGCCAAACAGCAGCGCTTCAACCTGTAAAAGCTGGTCTCTGTGCTTTTCAAGGCACTGAACCGGCGTATGGCGGGCAAGCAGCTCAAAAGGCTGCTTGTTGATGCGGAAACCCAGCGTAGAAGCCAGCGCCTGGAAAAAAGCCTGGTTCCAGTCGTTACCGGTGAATTGAAGTAAGTTTTCCAGATCCTTCGATTTCCTCTCCAACCTTGTAACGGAAAGAGCCGTCAGCCAATCGTTAATTACCACGTCCCTGACTTCAGGCAGGCGCATGGCACAGGGAATCCAGAGGTGGTTGTTGAGAAAATAATTATAGGTCTCATAGACATCAGGAGGAAAAACATCTTTCAGCGCCAGTGTCGGCATCCGTTCTCCATTCCCGCGTTTAATTGTCAGGTCATCTTCAAAAACCACATGCAGGATCACATTATCATAGGCCTCATCATGGTTATGCTTATGCCTGATCCAGTCGGATGAGCGGATGTGGATTTCGACATTTCCGGCCCATAGAGTTTCGCCCAGCCTTACCTGTGCGCCCTCAAAATCAGGCCCAGAATCATGGTTATGTTCCCCGGTTCTGACTATCAGGAGGTTCTCCCCTTCTGATGTATGGAAATGCCTGCCCGCCAGCTTGAATTTCCAGATAAAGTGTAAAAAATCTTCTGTCATAAAAAGTCTTTTCTATGTTTATCCGGAAAATGGTTGTTTTATACCCGGTAAAATTTTATTTTTTTATTTTTTTCAAGTGATGAGCTGGTTCTTCCATCGATCAGCGATCAGCAGATATTCAGATAATCGACAAAGAAAAAACGATCATTTTGTAAATCAAATAAAAATCCGTATCTTTACGAGGATAGCAATAGTCATATCAATGAGTTACAACGCTACACTTTATCGCCTATCCACATGCCTATTGTTATGTAAATAGGACTGCAGGAATAGCGGGTATAAGGTAGTTGAACTAAACCGCCGCTGGCGGTGGTCTTTCAAGCATTTCTCTCTGTTTCAGGATATTTCGTATAAGGCAATATGTTAAACCTTAAAACATATTGCTATGAGTACTTTACGAAAACAACTGATTCAGCAGATGCAGCTGAAAGGTTACAGTCCGGTAACCATCAAAACGTATGTGAGTAACATCGCGCAAATTGCATCATTTTACAATACACCTGCGGACCTGCTTACGGTTGATCAAATCCGGGATTACATCTTGCTTAACATCACAGGGAAGAAACTAAGTAAATCATGGATGAATTCGACCATCAGCGCTGTTAAAATTCTTTTTTGTGAGGTGT
>JALNZD010000035.1 GCA_023229505.1 Bacteroidales bacterium
GCGATTATTTTTCTTTACAAATCAATTTTCAACCAAATTTGAATTTGCAATCTTCCAAAGTCATATTTTTATCGATAATCAGTATTTTTTCATTTTTAATAAATGTCCCTTTTTAGAGGGGGCTCAATCTTTAAGGTTGAAACAGGTACATGGAATGTCGTCAGTCAAAGAATCCAGGAATTTTGCAGCAATTTCATCATAAAAAAATCTCGTATCCTGCCCGCTGATCTTATAATCTTCGTAATCTTCCTTTAATTTTTTATTCCGGAAAACGTTCTTTTCAAACCAAACCCCGTCGAAAATATACCATTCCCAGATGTTTGTGGCGATCAGGTGTTTAATCTGGCTGTTGTTGTGATCAACTCTTTCCCTGAGGTAATACAGGATCAGTTCTTGAAAAGCTTTGGCATTAGGTTTATCCGGTGAAAGCATTTCCGCTTTATTGCCTGGCCGTTTTACTTCCAGCATAACACCAACCGCCTCGGTAGCAGTTTTTCCGTTATGAATGACAAGGTCTTTCCTATCCTTGGTGTTAATCTCATAATCGCTCTTATACCAGATTTCTTTCAGAAAATCAGCGACGATGTTTTTCAGGTTTTCTTCAGATTCTTTCTCATTAATCCTGCTGAAAAGCCGTTTGAAACCGGTTTTAAAAGATTCCACCTGGTCTCGTCTGAGGCTTGTTTTCCGGTAAGCTTTATTGAGGGATTCCGATGGTTTGAGCAGTTCCAGTTTCATTAGCAATGTTTTGGCCTCTCAAATATAACAATAATAACTCAGCCCGACTTTTTGGAAGATGTTTATCCCCTCCGGGTAATTGGTTGAACTGGTCGATTATTCTGCTACAATACTTGAACCGCTACACGGTAGATGGATTTGCTCGGTTTTTAAAGCAGTAAAGCTGCGGCGGAATGGTGGTACAAAAGGCACGAAAGAAGGAAAATATATATGGCCGGAAGATTCCCGTGCAAACGGGAATCCCATTCATATTCGTATCCGCGTTCTATTTATGAATTCAAAAATCCTTCCTTCTCGCCAGTCGCAGAAATGCCATTACCGGCAGGACCACCCAGAGCATCAGGGCGCAGTAAGCCACCAACATTCCGGTACCGGTGCCTAAAAACTTGCGGAATACCGCCCCGGTATAGCCCATCAGCGCGGAGATATCAAGCTGCAGCATGATCAGGATCCGTGAAAGATCGACCGGGTTGAATAAAGTCATCACCAACGCCAGTTTGTCCTGGGGATATTCTTCGAATAACAGGAGTATCAGCAGGAAAATCCCATCGTAAATCACTGTTAGAAAAAGCCAGATAAAAATGGCAACACCAAAACCTTTTATCGGGCTTTCAAACCGTATTGTTATGAGAAATGCAATGCCGGTGAAAATAAACGTGAGAAAAACGCCGCTTATCAGCAGCACCAAAAAGTTTACAAGCGCTTCGCTGGCCATGATCCCAAAGAATATCAAAGGCAAAGAAGTCCCCAAAATAAAGCTGATGGCAAGGGACAACGACAATCCAAGATATTTTCCCAGAAAAATTGACCTCCTGGGCAAGGGCAGGGCAAGCAAAAGATCGATGAACTCCCTTGAACTGTAATAATACAAAGCTCCAAACAAGGTTCCGATCAGCGGGCAAAGGATCAGAATGATGTTCATCAGGCTGATCACCGTCCTGGGTATATCATAGCTGAAATACAGTAACCCTAAAGTTACCAGGAGGAAGAACAGGAAATAAGCATAGGTCCAGCGGCTCCTGCTCAGGTCATAAAAACTGTATTTCAGCACTTTAAACATGGCCCTGGTTAATTAAGATGCCGGCAATCGCCCTTTCCAGATTTGTGTCGTTGCTCTGCGCTTTAAGATTTTCAACTTTGCCCTGGAAATATATTTTACCCTCCAGGATGAAAATGACTTCATCTGCCAATTCCTCCACGAGGCTGACCATATGCGTGGTAAGCAGGATGGCTTTACCTGCCTCCTTTTTCCTGATCAGCAAATCCTTGAACCTGATAAGCGCCAGGGGATCAAGCCCGACGGTAGGCTCATCAAGGATCAGGTAATGGCAATCGAACATGAAGGCGATCAGGATATTGACTTTCTGGCGCGTCCCGCCGGATAAATAGCGCAGTGGTTTGCCCAGGTAAGGCTCTAATCCGAATAAACTGATCAGTTCGTCATCAAAGGCAGGCTGGTTCCGGATATCTTTCACCATCCTGATCAGCTCTCTCAGCCTGAGGTTTTCCGGAAACCTGGCGATCTGGGGTAAATACCCGATATCACGCCGGTAAAGCCAGTCGCCTTCAATATTCCTGCCCCCAACAGTGATCTCACCCTGCTGTCCTATCACCATCCCTAATATACATTTGATCAGGGTTGTCTTACCGGAGCCGTTTGGCCCCAGCACAGCAGTGATACGAGCGTCCGGCAAATCAATGTCCACGCCTTTCAGAACCCCGGTTTTCCCGTAAGCTTTATGTAAATCCCTGATAATCATTTGAATAATATTTGATGCATCTGCGGGGACCGGTCTTCCAGGGTCTGTGGTGTGATGGCAGGCATTACCTTCTCAGCAAAATTGAGCAAGCCGACGAAAGGGCTTCTCAGCAGGATGATCGACGACGGTACTCTTCCGGTGACCAGGGAAAACAATTTCACCGGTTTATACGGTACATCACCCGATCCATCCCTGTCAAGGTCATAGCCTGTGTAATCACTCCAGAAATTTCCGTCGTAATTATTATAATTTGTTGAATTATTCGTAATCACGTCAAATGTATTCGACTGAAAATTATTGCCCGTGATCACATTATCAGAGCAGCTCCCCAGTATCTTCAATGCCCATCCATTGTTGATGAATTCGTTATTTTCCATCCTGATGCGGTTGGATCCGTCTGCAAAAATACCGACCGTATTTTCATTAAAAGTGTTCCCCCTGATTTCCCCATCGACGATATCTTTGAGAAGAAGTCCATATGCATTGCTTCCCCAGTTTTTTTCAAACAGATTCTCATACATCCTGATATGATGCGAAAACATGACCGCCACACCGGCGCCATTGTCCCTGAAAGTGTTCTTTATATAATCGTCGTTGTTCGAGAACATAAAATGCAGGCCATAACGAAGGTTTTTCTCACTGGTATTTCCCGTGATGGTGCTGTTCTCCACAAATTCGAAATAAATGCCATCCCGGTGCTGGCGGCAGGTATTGCGTTCGACAAGGATATTCTTTGAATACCAGATATGAATGGCATTTCCGGAAGAAAACTCATCCTTCGCCTGGCCTTCGATAAAATTATTCCTGACGATGCAATGATGGGCATTTTTAAGGTAAATGCCAAAAAAGGTATCTATAAGCCTGTTATTTTCTATCCGGCAAAAACCATGATGTTCGACTTTTATCCCGGCAAGGTCCTTGACAAAACTTACCCCGCAATTTTGTACCTGGAAACCTGATAAGTTCACACTATCCGCCAGGATCGTAAAGACTTCATTGGACCCGCCTCCATCAACAACAGGTAAATCAATGCCGATGATGTCCAGTTTTTTATTGATAAGAATATTTCCTTCCTGGTAAAATCCGGCATGTACGATGATGACATCTCCATTTTCAGCTCTACAGACGGCAGTAGTGATATTACTTATCGCTAAATTTGATGCTACAGACAGGGTGTCGGCCAATAATGACTGTTCAGAAAATAAAAGAAAGGTAAGTATGTATAAAAAAGCCTGGGAGCTGGTTTTCATCCGCCTGGAGATTGTCATCATTCTTTCATCCCGGTTATTAATGGAGGTTCCCGAATTCCAGGAGCAGGTTGTCCCAGGAAAATAATACCCCGCCGAATTGTTCCCTGAATGGAAGAGCTTCGCCCTCGTCCTGAAAAGCCGTCAAATACCTCCCCATCGGACTTGGCAGGTTTTTACAGTGCAGCACCTGGCTGGTGCTTGCATCCACCAGTTGTTCAGGATGATTGAATGGGGTCACCAAAACCAGTTTGACATTTTCGTTACTTACTTTATTCCCTTTTAAATACTCTACCAGACATTCGACTGAATCAAACTTGTAAACTTTCCCTTTAGCCGTAACTATCTCTGTTCCATATCTTTTATCCATGATGGTCATTTCGCAATTTACGCAATGATCCTCCCCGTAATTTATTTTTTCGGGTCCTACCGAGCAGGCAACAAAAACCAGGATGACAACAGCTGAAAGGAAGATTTTTTTCATAAAGTCGACTTTCGTTTACCGGTGAAAAATGCAAGAAATCCCATTAACATCGATAATCCATAAAACAGACTTCCCCAATTGGGATAAGAAGAAGCTTTAAAGTTGAGAAGCATTTTCGTCCCGAAAAGCGGTGGTTGATAAGCCATGCCTGGTACTTTAATCGGTGCCGTGGGCGACAGGTTATGGCCATAATCATATTCCCAAAGGTGGAAATCATAAACACCGAGGATCCCCAGGACAACAAACAAGATTCCCCATGTCAGGAACAGCCAACGCTTATTCAGAATCGCGAAAAAGATCGCCAGTACACCCATTCCGGCAATAACAAACGGGAAGTACTTCAGTTCAGGGATTGAATCCGGAACAATGAATTTCATCCCGACATAATGATTCAGGATATTGATATTCTGAAGGGTCCCGGGAGTATCGCCGGTGATCTTGTTAATCCAGATATACATGGCAATACCGCCCGGATATTGCGGCGCAACAAGCGTTATCTTCCAGATAGGAAACAAAAAGAGAAAGATCAGCATGATTGCTGCAAGAACCATTAATAATCGCGGCAGGGCCTTCATTTTTGACAATCATAATGGCTGCCTGTCCCACATGTTTTGCAGGCCAGGCAGCCTGTTTGTTTAATTAAAATCCGTTATTCCGTCGCACCGGTCGACCATTTCAGCGGTACATCAGATCCTTTCGCGGAAACCCTGACATAACCCTGCATTTCCTGGTGCAAAGCAGAACAGAAATCGGTGCAGTAGAACGGAAATACCCCGGGCCTGTCAGGCTCCCAGAGGAGTGTCTCCGTTTGTCCCGGCATAATAAGCAATTCAGCATTCCTGGAACTCTGGATGGCAAATCCATGAGGGACATCCCAGTCCTGCTCCAGGTTTGTCAGATGAAAATAAACTTTATCACCGACCCGGATCCCTTCAATGTTATCCGGGGCAAAATGACTTCTTATGGCAGTCATATAGACCCTGACCACATTCCCTTCGCGGACAACTTTCGTTTCGGCCTCACTTTTAGCAACATAGGGATGATTATTCTCTGACAATAAGAAGAATTGCTTTGATTTTGGCTTTATAAGTTCAGCCGGTATGCCCTGGCCGTAATGCGGCTCGCCGATAGTCGGGAAATCAAGCAGAAGCTGCATCTTATCGCCTGATATATCATAAAGCTGGGCCGCCTGGTTCAATTCCGGACCTGTGGGTAGATAACGGTCTTTTGTTATCTTGTTCAGGGCCAGCATATATTTACCAAAAGGCTTTTTCGAATCGCCTCCGGGGATCATGAGGTGACCGACGGAATAATAACAGGGGATCCGGTCTAAAACTTCCCAGGAACCAACTTTCCATTTCACGACTTCGGAAGAAATAAAGAAAGTAGTATAAGCATTGCCTTTGTCATCGAACTCCGTATGCAGGGGGCCTAATCCGCCGCTTATGACCATTCCGGCCAGCACATCCTCGTATTTAATGACTGGAATCCCCTCGATAGTGGTTTCAAACGACTTGTTTTCAATGGCCTTCAGCATTTTGGTGAATGAGTGGACAGCCATATCGGCAGAAAGTTTACCGGCACCGACGATATATTCACCTGTTGGGTCAATATCCACGCCGTGAGGTGATTTGGGAGTCGGGAGAAAATAGACCATATCCGGGCATTCAGAAGGGATCAGCACCTTGACAGTCTTTTTTTCTTCTGATGTTGCCATGTGTGTTTTATCCTCATAGACATTATGGAAATAGCTTGCCGGCATTTCCCTTGCCTTACCGGCTTTAACATATTCCTCAGCTTTCTTCCAGTTCACGGCGGCGATAAAGTCCTTGTCGTACTGGGAAGCATTGGCTTCCATAAGCGTATTGGCCTGTTCCGTGTTATAGCTGGTAAAGAATGTCCAACCGTGCGATTTACCTTTTCCGGAATGAGCCAGGTCATAACTGAAAGCCGGGAGCAATATCTGGAAGGCAATTTCCATTTTCCCGGTTTCCGGATTGACAGAAATAAAAGAGAGGACCCCTTTGAAATTCTCCTTAAAAGACCCGATCGGGACATCCTTTTGCGGGAAAGGAACGCTGAAACGTGTTCCGGCGACCACATACTCTGTGTTCTCTGTGGTAAATGGTGAACTGTGGTTGCCTCCGCTATTAGGGATTTCAATAATCTCAGCTGTTTCAAATGTTGTCAGGTCCAACCGGGCAATCCTGGGCGTATTGTTTCCATTGATAAACAGCCATCTTCCGTCAGGTATGCCGGCCGTCTGGGATAATTCGGGGTGATGTGCATCATCCCATGATACAAAGCCGAAGGAGGTCTGCAAAAGAGGCTTTGTTTCTTCATTAAAGCCGTATCCTTTTTCCGCATCCACAGAAAAAACGGGGATGACTTTCAGCAATCTCCCGGAAGGCAATCCATATACACTCACCTGTCCGCTGAAACCACCGGACAGGAAGGCATAGAATTCATCCATCTGGCCTGGGGCAACATACACTTTGGAAGCGGCATCACTGCTGCTTTCCCCAAGGTTGCGTCCCCCATGTTTTGGCTGGCAGGACCAGAGTAAACCTACCATTATAGTGCTGAAAAATAGAATTGATTTGATTTTCATATTATTTAGGTTATTGGTTATTAGTTAGCGGTTATTAGTCATTGGTTATTAGTCATTAGTTAGTTGTAGGGTTCACCGGCCGGTGAACCCTACAGGTGAATCCACTGCCGACTGTCAACTGTCAACTCCTACTTCAACGTCCTGAAATACTCCAGCACCTTCCTGGCTTGTTCTGCAGTCAGGTGTTGATTGGCCATGGGTGCCAGGTTATACTCGACCAGGAGCTTTTTGGCTATCGGGTCTGATTTTACCATTTCTTCCGGGTTAAGGATCATGTTCATGATCCATTCCGGTGAGCGGCGGTCCAATATACCTTTTGGTGCCGGTCCGACGAACTTATCCTGGGGTTTGTGGCAGGCCAGGCACTTTTCCTTGTAGATCTGCTCACCTTCCGCGGCCATTGTTGGGTTGATTTCCTCCAGTAAAATCTTCCTGACCGGGCCGATACCTTTGTTATTCATCGGGTCACCCGGATTTGTTTGTGCTGCCTGTGCTGGTTTTTCTGTTCCGCCTGATTGCTTTTGCTCACCTGTTCCTCCGCAATTGTACAGAAAAATTACGCTAAGCAGTAAAACCAGGACTCTTGCAACTTTTTTCATTTTGAATTAGATTTATAAATACTAGTAATTTATTGAGCTATAAAGATATAAAACAAACTTAGAAAATACAAGTATGCTAGATTGTAACAATTGTTACAAAGGAGGATTTTTTTATCGATGAATTAAAGCGAGGGGTTAGACCTCATACCACATTCAACCCCCTTTCTGGTTCTCATAATCCAGCACCTCATTATTAATAAAATCGAGCTTAACGCCGGCCATCCGGAACATTTCTTCCGATTCCGCTCCGGCGTGATAGCGGTTCTGGCACACCACCCTTTCGATGCCGCAGTTAATGATGAGCATGGCGCAAGTCCGGCAGGGGGTCATGCGGCAATAAAGGGTCCCGCCTTCGAGCGCCATCCCCCGGCGGGCAGCCTGGCAGATAGCGTTTTGCTCGGCATGCACGGTGCGGACACAGTGCTGGGTAACAGAACCATCGTCATGCACTACCTTTTTTATCAGGTGACCGACGTCATCACAATGAGGGAGGCCTTTCGGAGAGCCGACGTAGCCTGTAACCAGCACCTGGCGGTCACGCACGATCACGCAGCCGCTGCGGCCACGGTCGCAGGTGGCCCGCTTCGCAGCTGCATGCGCTAAATCGAGGAAATATTCGTCCCAGGTAGGCCTGATATGTTTCTTTTCAGTCATCTAAAGTCTTGTTTTGAATTTCTTTTAAAACCTTTTCAACCTGATGGTTCAATTGTTCTATAGTTCCATTGTTAATGAGATGGTAATCGGCCATTTCCATACACCTGGCAATATTCTGGGCATTAGGATCGGCGGAGTTCATTTCGCGCTGTTCGTTATCCAGGAAAGTCTGATAGGAGATATTATCGGTTTCCGATTGCCGCAGACTGATCCTTCCGTAACGGATCATCGGGTCGGCATCTGTGGCAATAAGATAGAATCCGTCTTTCTTGCGGAGGGAATAAACTTCGCCAGGCGTCCGGATGCTTTCGATCACGCCATTCTGTCCAAGGGCCAGGGCTTTTTCATACAACCGGTCGATTATGTAAGAAGGGGAATTGTTTTTACGCAGGTCGTTAGCTACGAGTACCATCGAATCCCGGTTCACGACCATCCCGCGCCGGATGATCTCTTCGGCGATGAATGCCCGCACGGAGAAATGGGCAAAGCCTTTTTCCTTTGTAAGAAAATCTACGATCGCTCCCTTTCCTGCTCCCAGTGTCCCGGTAATTCCTATGATAAGCATAAACAGATTATTGCCGGAACAAACTTATGAAATATTATAGTGATTTTACCATGCCGAATATTAACTAACTTTGATTTCTTTTATACCACTATCTTATGCTGAAGGAAAACTTTTCCCGTTACCTGACAGACAGCATCAATAAAAACTGGGACTACCGCGCCCTTACGGATTACCAAGGGGAAACCTATCATTACCATGATGTAGCTGGACATATCGTCAGGATCCACCAATTCTTTCATGACGCCGGCATCAAACCGGGCGACAAGATAGCCATGATCGGGAAGAACTCGGCCCGCTGGGGAATCCTGTATATCACTACGGTCACCTATGGCGCCGTTATCGTGCCAATATTGCCCGACTTCAAGCCCGATGATCTGCAGCAAATTGTCGATCATTCCAATGCAATCCTTCTCTTTGCCGAGGATGCCATCTATGAAAAACTCGATCCGGAAAAGATGCCCAAAGTGACTTGTGTTATTTCAATATCAAGCCTCTCCCTTCTTAAAAGTTCGGATCAAATCCTTTCGGTTTATAAAAAAAATGATCTTAGTTCAATAACTGCCTCTTTCTATAAAGACGGGGAGAAACTCCGCATGGCCGAAATTCCCGGTGATCACCTGGCTGTTCTGAGCTACACGTCAGGCACGACCGGTTTTACCAAAGGGGTGATGCTGCCCCATAACAGCCTGGCCGCCAATATCCGCTTTGCCCATGAACACATGCCACTAAACCCCGGCGACAGAATCGTGTCTTTTCTTCCGCTGGCGCATACTTTCGGTGCTGCATTCGAATTCCTGTTCCCTTTCACGCTCGGTTGTGATATCACCATCCTGACAAAAACACCTTCACCACAGGTCATTATCAAAGCATTCCAGGAGGTAAAGCCATCACTGATCCTCTCTGTACCACTGGTGATCGAGAAAATTTACAAAAAACAAGTGCTTCCAGTCATCAGCAAGCCGTACATGAAGATCCTGCTTGCCATCCCGGGCATCAACAATATCATTCTTAAAAAGATAAGGGAAAAACTCACCGCTGTTTTTGGCGGCAACTTCAGGGAACTGGTCATCGGCGGAGCGCCTTTTAATGCGGAAGCAGAAGAATTCTTCCGTAAAATGAAGTTTCCTTTTACAATCGGTTATGGTATGACGGAGTGCGGCCCGCTGATCAGCTATGTCGGATGGAAAGAATCAAGGACAGGATCAGCCGGAAAGACTGTCGACACGTTGGAATTAAAGATCGATTCCCCGAATCCGGAGACAACATCGGGAGAAATCATGGTCAAAGGGGACAACGTGATGCTGGGCTATTACAAGAATGTCAAGGCCACTGCTGAAATGCTCGATGATGATGGTTGGCTTCATACGGGCGACCTGGGAAGGCTTGATAGTGAAGGGTACCTCTTTATCCGCGGAAGGATAAAAAGTGTGATCCTCGGTTCCAATGGCAAAAATATATATCCTGAAGCGATTGAATCTCATTTCAACAACAAATACCTTGTGGCGGAATCGTTGGTGGTGCAGCGCAACGACAATCTGGTTGCACTGATCTATCCCGATTTTGAAGAGATGGTAAAGGTTGCGATGATGGAAAAAGACCTGACAGCTCTATACGATCATCACCTGAAAGTGGTCAACCACAGCCTGCCTGGATATATGAACGTATCACGCGTAGAAATCTATCCGAAAGAATTCCAGAAAACACCGAAAAGGAGCATCAAGCGGTTTATATATAGTTAATAACGCTTCGCCCGCATTTACGGCATTTTCCTTTAGCATCCAGCCCTTTTTTATAAGTCGAATAACCGATGCGGTCGATAAGGTGTGCCCCGCAATCCGGGCAGGTGGTGATGCGGCCTTCGTCGGCAGCCACATTGCCAAGGTAAACATAATGGAGATAATGGGTGGCAAGTTCATACAACTGCAGCAATTTCGGGAGCGGGGTAGCCTTATTTTCCATCTCAAAATTCGGAAAATAACGCGAAAGATGCAGTGGGGTTTCCGGACCAAGTTCCCCGCCGATCCATTTAACCATCTCCTCGAACTGATCTTCCTGGTCATTCAAACCGGTTATCACCAGGTGGGTAAGCTCAAGGTGGCGGCCGTACTTTTTGATCATGAGAATGGAATCTTTGACCGGTTGAAGCCGGGCGGAAGTTACCCGTTTGTAAAAATCATCCGTAAAAGCCTTCAGGTCGATATTGAAAGCATCCATATAATCCAGGAGCTCAGCTAACGGGCTGGCGTTGATATAACCATTCGAGACCATTACATTGCGCAAACCTGCTTCTTTGGATTTCCTGGCGATATCAAGCATGAACTCGAACCAGACAATGGGCTCATTGTAGGTATAAGCTATCCCGATATTGTCCTGGCGTTCTTTAGCCATCCGGATGAGCTCTTCAACAGTAACCGGCTTGAGATAAGGGTAATCTTCGGCACAGGTCTGGGAGATCTCCCAGTTCTGGCAAAACTTACACCGCAGGTTGCAGCCCACTGATCCAACCGAAAGGATCATGCTTCCCGGGTAAAAATGATACAAAGGTTTTTTTTCGATGGGGTCAAACCGAAGGCAACACGCTTTGCCATAAGTTTCGGTCACCAGCGTCCCGCCTTCGTTCTTCCTTACGCGGCATATCCCTGTTTTTCCGTCGGCCAGCACACACATATGCGGGCAAAGGGTACATTTTACCTTATTGTTTTGGAGTTGAATCGAATAAGATGCAGGATGCATGGAAAAAGTGTTTTAAAACATGGCTAAGTTAAACAATTCCAATATTCAGAGAAACACCAGCGACTATTTACTTTCTTCTTTGATATCCCTGATCCATTTTTCAATAGAAACAGGCTGGTAGCGTGATAACTTATTCAATAATTCTTCCGGCTTTTCTTCTACAATCAGGTTATTCCGGTGTTCATGCCGTAAGAATCCCTCATTTGCCGTATGGGTAAAAAATTTCAGTAAGTGGTCGAAATAATGCTCCAGGTTCAAGATACCAATGGGTTTATCGGTAAGTCGCAGCTGGTTGTAGGTAATCACCTCGGCCAGTTCGTCAAAGGTGCCGAATCCGCCCGGCATAGCGATAAAGGCATCTGACAGCTCAACCATTAAGGTTTTCCGTTCGCTCATGCTTTCTACGATATGCATCTTCGTGAGGCCCTGGTGGGCCACTTCGTTTTCCACCAGCCTCCTTGGCATGATGCCAATTACTTCACCCCCGCCGGCCAGGACGGTATCAGCCAAAACCTTCATTAATCCTACATTTGCACCGCCGTAAATGAGTTGAATCCTCCTTTTAAGGAGGATACCACCCAATTCTATCGCTCCCTGTCGGTATCCGGGACGGATCCCCATGCTTGAGCCACAAAAGACACCTACAGATTTCATAGTTTGATTTTGCCGGAAAGTTAATAAAAAAAAGCCCCGGATTTCGTACTTAATTTAAACCCGTTCTAACTATTCAAAAATCCAAATAACTAAAACAAAAAACCTTATTTTTGGCCTCTCATTTCCGAAAGATGAACACGCTTTATCCGCTGAAATTCAAGCCTGTATTTGACGACCGCGTCTGGGGGGGGGATAAAATCCGTACCCAAATGGGATTGGATTTTGCTCCCAAGGACCGATGTGCGGAGGCCTGGATTTTATCGGGATATGAAGGGAAGCAAACGACCGTTAGTAATGGATTCCTCATCGGAAATGAGCTCAATGAACTGGTCGAAATTTATATGGATGACCTGATCGGTGGAAAAGTCTTTGAGACTTCAGGTGACGTTTTCCCCTTGCTCATCAAGTTTATCGATGCCCGCGAATGGCTGTCCATACAGGTTCATCCCGGTGATGACCTTGCCAGGAAAAGAAACCAGACCAACGGCAAGACCGAAATGTGGTATGTGATCGATGCTGACAAAGGCGCCCAATTGATCAGCGGTTTCAATAAAAAAGTTTCGCAAAAACAATACCTTGATCATCTTCAAAATAAAACCTTACCTGGTATCCTGAATTACGAAAAAGTAAAAACCGGAGATGTGTTTTTCATGCCGGCAGGCCGGATACATAGCCTTGGGCCGGGTATATTACTGACCGAAATCCAGCAGACTTCCGATGCCACCTACCGGATTTACGACTGGGACCGGCTGGATGCCAATGGTAAAGGACGGGAACTGCATACTCAGCTTGCGCTGGCTGCTATCGACTTGAACCATTATTCTGAATATAAAACCGGGTACAAAGAGCGGCTCAACGAAACAGTCAACCTGGTTACCTGTCCATATTTCACTACAAACCTTCTTGAATTGGCACAGCCTTTGAGAAAAAACTATGAAGAACTCGATTCTTTCGTGATCTATATTTGCATGGAGGGCAGCATGATACTAAGATATGGGAATGATGAGAAAATTGGTGTAATGAAAGGAGAAGTTATCCTGATCCCTGCTATTCTGGGCCAGGTTGGAATTTACCCGGATAAAAAAGTAAAATTATTAGAAGTGTTTATAAAATAAATTTTAGTAATGATAATTTTACCACATATGTTATCACGCAAAGAATACGCAAAGAATACGCAAAGGGATTTTCTTCGTGTTCCTTCGTGTAACAGCTAACTGATTAACGCATAAATTTTAATCTGATATGAAAAAAACAATTGTACTTATTTCAATCCTTCTCCTGGGAATCACACTCAATGCCCAGGAAGGAATCCTTGAAAGAACTATTCCATCTGTAGATATCAAAACCATGACCGGTGAAAAATTCAATACGTCCGGCATTGATAATGCCGGTAAACCAATAGTCATTTCCTTTTTTGCGCTATGGTGCAAGCCCTGCATGAGGGAATTGACGGCCATTGCTGATGTTTACCAGGAGTGGCAGGATGCAACAGGAGTGAAACTGGTGGCCATCTCCATCGATGATGCCCGGTCCATGGCAAACGTGATGCCGACGGTAAACGGGAATAGCTGGGAATACGAGTTTTATTGCGACCCAAACGGTGATTTTAAACGTGCCATGGGTGTTAATATGATCCCGCATATTTTTGTGCTTAACAGTCAGAAACAGGTCGTTTATCAACACACTTCCTATGCGGAAGGCGGAGAAAACGAACTTTTTGAAATAATAAAGAAAGTAGCGGCCGGTGAAGAGATACCCGCAGGAAAATAAGGATTTCCGGTTTATTACTTCTGATTAATCAATAACCAAAATCTATGATCCTGAAAAAGTTTTTAATACTTATATTGCTGGCATTGACTTTACCCGCATATATACTGGCGCAGGAAATTCCCGGTAATCCTACTGTTCACGGTAATTTCCAGATCGATGCCCAGACTTATCATCCGGACGAGGCTTTGGGGATCACCGACTCCGTCTTGCAGGGTAAAACGATGCGGTTGAATGGGTACGGTGATATCCGGTTCTCAATGTGGCGGTTCAATGCAGGCCTTCGCTATGAAGCCTATCTTCCGCCGCTTGCAGGATATGA
Source organism: Bacteroidales bacterium (assembly GCA_023229505.1). Classification (NCBI taxonomy): domain Bacteria; kingdom Pseudomonadati; phylum Bacteroidota; class Bacteroidia; order Bacteroidales; species Bacteroidales bacterium. Next base: position 14,135 of record JALNZD010000035.1, read on the forward strand.
CCCGAATTACCAGGGACAGGGTATCCCATATTGGTTTGTAGAATATGGCGATGAAAAACTTCAGATTACAGCCGGCCACTTTTACGAACAATTTGGAATGGGTATGATCCTGCGCAGCTACGAGCAATGGGACCTGGGCTATGATAATTCCTTCAACGGATTAAGAGTTAAATACAGCCCGGTTTCAGGCCTTAACTTTAAAGCTCTTATTGGGGTGCAGCGCTATTACTGGGAACCGTTTGCAGATGATAACAGGGGTATTGTCCGCGGCTTTGACGGGGAACTGATGCTGAATGATGCCTTCAACGCCCTGAAGGAAATGAAAACACGAGTGATCCTGGGTGGAAGCTTTGTCAGCAAGTACGAAAAGATGCGCACCAAAACACTCATTTCAGATACGATAAAATATGAATACCAACTGCCAGCCAATGTAGCTTCTGCCGGAGGAAGGGTGAGCATTTCCAATGGAGGATTCAATTTCTACACGGAATACACGCATAAATTCAATAATCCGACGGCTTTCAATAATTACATCTATAAAGACGGCCAGGCGCTGCTGTCATCTCTCTCCTATTCCCAAAAAGGCCTTGGGGTTTATATAGCCGCTAAACGGATCGATAATATGAGTTATAAATCGAAGATGACCGAACTCAATAACGTACTCGATATTAACTTTATCCCGCCATTGACAAAGCAGTTTGTTTACTCGCTGGAAAACGTTTATCCTTACGCCACTCAATTAAATGGGGAAGCAGCTATACAGGGACAGATTATATATACAATCCCGAAGGGTACTAAGCTTGGAGGTAAATACGGGACCAAGCTCGAACTGAATTACTCGAGGGTCCACGGGCTGGACAAGCAGGCTATTGCAGACAGCATTCCTGTTGATTCTACCGGGACCCTTGGCTACAAGGCACCCTGGTTTAAATTCGGAGACCTTTATTATCAAAGTATTTCTGCTTCTTTTGAGAAGAAGATCGGAAAGAAGGTAAAGTTGAACATCGAATATATTCATATTGATTATAATATTGAAGTTGTTGAAGGCCATCCTGGTGCTGAGATGGTACATGCCCATGAATATAACATCGAATTTACTTTTAAGCTGTCATCAACAAAATCGTTACGGCTGGAATATGAGGAGCTTTTGACCAAACAAGACAGGGGTAACTGGGCCATGCTCATGGTCGAATTCAATGTCGCTCCCAAATGGTTTTTCTCTATCATGGACCAATATAATTACGGTAATCCTGATGAAGATATGCGTTTGCATTATTACACTGCTGCTGTGGCTTTCGTTCAGGGGCCTCATCGCCTTTCCCTGGCATACGGACGCCAGCGTGAAGGGTTGCTTTGTGTCGGAGGTGTCTGCCGCCAGGTGCCGGCCTCAAACGGTTTTACACTTAATATCAGCACCAGTTTTTAAAAGGAATATGATGAAAAAAATATCCAAAATAATTGCTTTGTTTGCTTTATCAGCCCTTATGATCCCTTCCTGTGATATCGTGGAGGAGCCTTACCTGGTAGCGATAGCAGGAGGGAACGGGCCGGGGCCGGGTGACAAAGTCCGCAAAGTTTTGCTTGAAGACTACACAGGCCAGAAATGCCTGAATTGCCCCGAAGCTGCCGAAATAGCCCATACCCTTAAAACCCTCTACGGTGAACAATTGGTATTACTGACCATTCATGCGGGATCTTACTCCACACCGGATGCTACCGGAGATTTCACTGCAGATTTCCGCACCCAGGAAGGTGCTGAACTGAATTCTTTTTTCGGATTTCCGGGTTATCCCATGGGAATGGTAAACCGCACAGAATTCGACGGATTCAGGATCCTGCTTAAAGACAGCTGGGAGGCAGCCGCTGCAATACAGACCGATTTAGAGGCCCAGGTCGAAATTATTATTACCAATACTTATAATACCGGAACATCAAAGCTTGATTGTCTTCTGGAAACTGAGTTCCTGAAAGATATGGACGGAACCTATAATATTTGCGTTTTCATTGTTGAAAGCGGTATCATTTCCCCACAGGAAACCGAACAGGGAGTAAATCTGACCTATGAACATAATCACGTTCTCCGGGGATCCATGAACGGAACATGGGGTGATGTTGTAGGTACAGATGGCCAGGCTATCTCCGGATCTGCATTGACAAACAGTTATTCTTACACAATACCTGACGGATGGAATGCTGACAACTGCTCTGTGGTTGCGTTTGTATACAACACGACAACAAATGAAGTGGTGCAGGCGGAGGAGAAGGATTTACTGCCTTGATTCAATCAAAATATCCAGCAATTTGATGGCGGCATCGGAAATCACCGTGCCGGGGCCAAAAATGGCTACTACGCCGGCTTTGTGAAGGAAATCATAGTCCTGCGGGGGGATAACGCCACCTACAATCACCATGATATCCTCCCTGCCAAGCTTTTTCAGCTCTCCAATCAATTGTGGCACCAAAGTTTTATGCCCGGCTGCCAGGCTTGAAACCCCGATAATATGCACATCATTCTCCACAGCTTGCCTGCCCGTTTCAGCCGGCGTCTGGAACAGCGGCCCGATATCTACGTCAAAACCGATGTCAGCATAGCCAGTGGCAACGACTTTAGCGCCGCGGTCATGGCCATCCTGGCCCATTTTAGCAATCATGATTCTGGGCCTGCGGCCTTCCAGGGCGGCAAACTGATCAGCCAGGTCGCATGCTTTATTAAAGCTTTCGTCGTTCCTCGATTCGGCAGAATAAACGCCTGAAATGGATCGGATAACAGCCTTATATCTTCCAAAAACCTTTTCACAGGCATAGGATATCTCCCCGAGCGTAGCCCTGGTTTTGGCTGCTTCAACGGCCAGTTCGAGCAGATTGCCTTCACCTGTTTCACATGAATGGGTGATCTTATCAAGGACCTTGTCGACATCGGCCTGGTTGCGCCGGGATCTTAATTGTTGCAGCCGTCTCACCTGGGAATCCCGAACCGCGGTGTTATCGACTTCAAGGGTTTCCATGGGCGCTTCCTTATCCAGGCGATATTTATTTACTCCCACGATGGTGTCTTTGTGCGAATCGATGCGGGCCTGTTTGCGTGCAGAAGCTTCTTCGATGCGCATTTTAGGCAGGCCGGTTTCGATAGCTTTGGCCATGCCGCCGAGGGTTTCCACCTCTTCAATCAGCGCCCATGCCCTGCGCGCAATGCGATCAGTGAGGTATTCCACATAATAAGACCCTGCCCAGGGATCGACAGAGCGGCATACCTGCGTTTCTTCATGGATATAGATCTGTGTATTCCGTGCGATGCGTGCGGAGAAATCTGTCGGTAAGGCAATAGCTTCGTCGAGAGCATTTGTATGGAGCGACTGTGTACCGCCCAGAACAGCACCGAGGGCTTCCACGCAAGTCCGGGCCACGTTGTTGAACGGATCCTGCTCGGTGAGGCTCCAACCGGATGTCTGGCAATGTGTGCGCAAGACCATGGATTTTGGGTTCTTCGGGTTGAACTGCTTCACGATTTTTGCCCAGAGCATACGAGCGGCCCTCATTTTGGCGATCTCCATAAAATGGTTCATCCCGACTCCCCAGAAAAAGGAGATGCGAGGGGCGAAATCATCGATATCCAATCCGGCCTGTGTACCTGTCCGGAGGTATTCCAGCCCGTCAGCCAGGGTATAAGCCAGCTCGAGGTCGGTGGTGGCGCCAGCTTCCTGCATATGGTACCCGCTGACGCTGATGGAGTTGAACTTAGGCATGTTCGCGGAAGTGTATTTGAATATATCCGCGATAATGCGCATAGAAGGCAATGGAGGATAGATGTAGGTATTCCGGACCATAAACTCCTTGAGGATATCATTTTGTATAGTCCCGGAAAGCTGGTCAAGACGGGCACCCTGTTCCAGGCCGGCCACTATATAAAATGCAAGCACCGGTAAAACGGCTCCGTTCATCGTCATCGAAACCGACATGCGGTTGAGCGGGATCTGGTCGAATAGGACCTTCATATCCAGGATGGAGTCGACAGCCACCCCGGCTTTTCCCACATCACCAACAACGCGTTCATGATCGGAGTCATAACCGCGATGGGTCGCCAGGTCAAATGCAATCGAAAGCCCCATCTGGCCTGATGCCAGGTTTCTGCGATAAAATGCATTTGATTCCTCTGCAGTAGAAAAGCCGGCGTATTGCCTGATGGTCCAGGGTTTTGTCACGAACATGGTAGAATAGGGACCGCGAAGGAATGGCGGGATACCCGCTGCAAAATTAAGATGCTCCATTCCTTCCAGATCATCGGCTGTATAAACCGGCTTAACCGGTATACCTTCGGCTGTCATCCATTCCTCGCTACCGATGCGATTCTGAAGTTCCCACTCTTTGGAACTGATCTTCGAAGAGATAGATGTTTTATAATGAATCTTTTGAAAATTTGGTTTCATTGAGAATATTTTTTCTTGTATTGCTTACTTTAAAATAGAACACGGATGACACGGATTCAACGGATTTACGCGGATTTTTAATACTTCTCCAAGCATCCATGCTTCTATGCTTTTCCGTTCCACTGTTTCACCGTTCCACTGTTTCACCGTTCCACCGTTCCACCGTTCCACTTTCTTCAATTCCCACCAATCGCTGGAACTTCCTCAACTCCTCCAGCACATTCGACTTTACATGGATAAAATGCTCTATGCCCTCCGCCCTCAGCCGTTCCAGGTGGTCCTTCGGATAACCGGCAATAACAATCACAGCTTTATCTTTGAGTTGCCCGCCGATTTCCGGAATGATGACAGGATATTCATCATCCGAACTGCAGATCACGGCAATTTCCGCCCGGCTTTTAATAAAAGCCTTCACACCATCTTCAATAGTCTTAAATCCAAGGTTTTCGATCACCTCAAAGCCTGCACAGGCGAAGAAATTCCGGCTGAATTGTGAACGTGCCATGCGCATGGTGAGATTACCATATGGAAACATAAAAGCAGCGGGCCGTTTATGATCCTTTGCATAGGAGTCGGTACGGTACCTGATCTCCTCGAAAGGTTGTGCCCCACGAAAAGCCTTCAGGGTTTGCACTACCGATTCACTATCTGAGCGATCATTTTCCTCCAAAACATCAGGGGATATTTTTTCAGTCTTATATTCTGTGAAATTGGGATACTGGTTCACTCCAAGAAGGATATCCTTCCGGTTAGCGAGATCCATATTGCGTTTGCGGGCTGTTTCCGCTATTTTCGTCTGAATGAATCCCTGGTTGACTGCTTCGAGGAAACCGCCGCGGGCATCCACTTCGAGGAAAAGTTTCCAGGCTTCAGCAGCAATCGAATCGGTAAGGTTTTCGAGGTAATACGATCCTGCAGAAGAATCTACGACCTTGTCCAGATATGACTCTTCCTTCAGCAGCAGTTGCTGGTTGCGGGCGATCCGCTCCGAAAAGTCTGATGGTTTTTCATATACTGCATTGAAAGGAATGACAGTGAGGGAATCTATACCTGCGATAATGGAAGACATGGCTTCGGTGGTAGTCCGCAGCATATTCACATAAGGGTCATACATCGATTTATTCCAGCTTGAAGTAACCGCGTGGATATTCATTTTGGTCACTTCCTCCTTGCTGGGTCCGTAAGCTTTGACAATATGGGCCCAAAGCAGGCGGGCAGCCCTGTATTTGGCTATCTCGAGGAAATAATTTGACCCTGTGGCAAACCTGAACTTAATCTTCGGTGCGATCTGGCTGATTGAAAGGCCTTTTTCTGTCAGAAGTGTAAGGTACTCAGCGCCCTGGGAAAGGCTGAAAGCCAGCTCTTCCAGGATAGTTGATCCGGCATTGTTAAAATGATCGCTATTTACACCGATCACCGTGAAATGAGGCAGATGAGCTGATACCAGGATCATTTGCCGGATTTGATCAAGATCTTCTTCTTTTGAGAAATAATAATTTCCACTGGTGATCAGTCTTCCGAAAGGATCAAATTCGATGGAACCGTGTATCTTCTGAAAGTCGCGATTATAGCGGACAAGCATTTCATAGTGGTTCTTCAGGACCTGAAGGGCGTTACGGCCGCAATGCAGATTGATTTCGACCATTTCGGCAAAAATGTTCTTCAGCAGCAGGTCGAGGTCATCTTTTGAATATTCTTTGTCATCTTCCAGGATGAATCCCAGCGAATCAATTCCTTTCATCAGGATATCTAAAGCCTTTTCGTTGGCCCGTTTCAGGTCGCTGACAATAATATCCTGGCGGATGAACCAATCGTTTCCTGCTTTTTTTGTTCCCCTGACAAAAGGAAAAGAATCGGGGAACGGAGCCGTCAGATATTCCAGGGTCTTCAGATCTTCCGCAGTATAGTATGGTTTTATCTGTAATCCTTCCTCGGGCTTGTAAACAAGTTTTTTCTCGTAATCTGCTCCTTTCAGGTCTAGTAATATCCTGTCTTCCCATTCCTGAACAGAAACCGGAGGAAATTCGGAAAATAGCTTTTCTTTTTTATTATGATCTCCCATAAAATATCATTTGTAAACTTTAGCTGAATAAAAATTTCACGCAAAGGATTGCAAAGAAATTAGAAGAACGCAAAGTAATCAGGCGGTAAATTTACAAACAATAATGACAATCCCGATTCGCCGAAGGCGGAGAGGAGGGTTCTGTTGACTAAATAATTTGATTAATACATTGCAAAATGCAACGTTTTGTACTATCTTTGCATTTCAAATTATCATAATCATGGCAACAGCGGTCAGAATTTCAGATAGCTTACTCAATTCAGCCAGGAAAATCAGCAAACTTGAAAACCGGTCCGTTACCGGGCAGATTGAGCATTGGGCACAGATAGGTAAAATCACCGAAGAAAACCCGGATATGCCTTACAGTCTTATAAAGGAACTTTTATTGGGCCTTAATGAATTAGAATCCGGTGAATTTTCTGAATATCAATTTAATCAGCCCTGATGAAAGTCATTCAATCAAGAATATTTGAGCGCAAGGTGAAGAAACTTTCCAAACCGCAAAAAGCTCAGCTTGATGAGGCCATCAGGGAAATCCTCCGGAATCCTGCTGTTGGAGAACAGAAAAAAGGAGATCTGAAGATGGTTTTTATTTATAAATTCCGGATAAACAACACCTTGTTCCTGCTTGCTTATGCTTACATTCCTGAAATCCTTGAATTGATCATGTTGGGGCCTCACGAAAACTATTACAAGGATTTGAAAAATTATCTGAAGAAATAGAAGCTTAAAATATTCAAAATCTTTCAAATAAAACTTGAGTTCACTCTGGGAAGGCCCTTTTTAGCCACCAAAGCACTAAAACACCAAAACACACTAAAGTTATTTAATTGATAATTAACTTTTGGTGATATTTAGTGAATTGGTGTTTTGGTGGCATTTTTGAATTTATTACTTTTCGGAGCGCCTCAATCTTTAAAGTTCCAATTTATAATTGGTAATGATCTTTTTTCATTTCTTTTTGACACTACTTACGGTTTGATGGTTTGCATATATGAAGTTTTAAAATATTGGTATTAAACCCTATAATAAATGTCAATTACTTGGATTTCAAATTATTATTCTTGTCATCACTATATACACAATCGTGATCTGAATTGTAGCTCATCTATTCTTTGGGCATATAAGTTGCTGGACTGCATTGTGCAAATTTTGTTTTTGCTGTCAATGAAATCTTATAATCGATTATAAATAAATTTAACAGCCGGTTGAATTCCGTTTGTTTCTCCTGCGGAAGTTGGTCTTCAGTTTTTACATTTTTAGTCATGAAATTATACAGAAAGTAATCTATAGTCCCGTCCGAACTGAAATAAATTCTGTTGAAGCACTTTGTGGGATTATTCCAAATGAAATTGTTTGCAGTCAGAAACTTTCCAAAGTCCTGCAACAATTTCACGTATGATTCATACATTGCTTTTTGCTCTGTTTCTGTTTTAAAAACTGCTTGTGAAGTATCCACATGAACTGCACTTTTATAAATGCTGTCTAAATACTGAATCGATATACCTTGTTTTTTTGCGTCCTCAAATGTCATAGCTAAATGTTGACCTAATGTATGCAGGCAAGCCACGAGTAAAACTGTTGTAATGAAATTTTTTTTCGCATTCATTGGATTTTATTTAAAGTTTGCAATATCGTTATAGGGTTTCAGCTAACAAAAATGTAAAGTTCATCTAAATTCTCATTAATTGCAAACGGTAAGTGCCGATATTTGAGAATAAAAATCAACATCGATCAGATCAGATAATTGATTATTTTACATTAAAACCTTATATTTACAGAGTCATTAATTCGGTATCTACTATGAAAACCTTTTTAAGTGCCCATATTGATTACATTATTTCAATCCTCAGTTTTCATAAAAATAATAGTATTAAATTGATGTTAATAATGCTATTGTGTTTATACTGCAGCCTATCCGCATTCAGTCAGTTTACTCGTGTGAATATTCCCTCATATCCAGGTTGGGGAACAAGCTTTGAGCAAGGAAAAATGGATTTCGGCGATATGCTTACGGGTTATTTTTCTGCTTACGTATATTTCTCCCCAAGCAGCGGTGGTGAGCTTTGGTTTTATCAGACAGTTGATGGAGGGGCAACCTGGGTAGAAAAAGACATATTCTGGGCAGGCCCCTCTTGTCTCAACAGATTTCTGTACGCAGTTAACAGGGATACATGTTTTATAGACTTTTGGACAGATTATTCTGATCATTTTAAGAGGGTTTCTAACAGCGGAATGACGTGGTATAGTTATTTTAATTCTTTTGATATTGAACCCAGAAATATCCGTAAGCTGAATGATAGTGTATTGTTTATGACTGCAAAGCACTGGGGATTGACAAACGGACCTTTTAGTTATTTATACAGGATCGAAGGAAATAACCTGATTGAGGTTTTTTATACGAGGGAGGATTCTCTGCAATTGCTGAAACCCTTATTTATCAGCCCTGACACAGGATTTATAATTTCATTTTACCCATCCGATACAACTTATACAATTCTCAGGACATTTGATTCGGGTCTTTCATGGCAACCATGCTTCACGAATGATAGTCTTACGATTACCGATATCGGGTTTTTTACGCAAACAATCGGTTTAATTTCATGTTCAGAGGGGCATATATTCAGAACAATTGATGCAGGGACAAACTGGGAAGCAATCGAATTAGACAATTCAAACAAAATCAACTGCCTGGATTTTGTAAACCAAAATATCGGGTACTGCGGTGGGAATAACGGCAGCTTTTATGTTACATCAGATCAGGGCCAATCCTGGGATGCTCTCATATTTCCTTATAATGAGAATATTTACAGATTAAAAATGTTTGAACAGAACAATGGTTATATTTTCGCAAGTTTTATATACCGTTATTCGGATAATGTGAGCCTATCAGAACCAGATATTATACCTCTCAGTATTTTCCCAAACCCAACTGGCGACATTATTAATATTGAATCCTCGTGCTTTTCGGACAGAAAATATGACGTAAGTTTGATTAATGCTATAGGAAAATTAATCTATTCAGATACAAAAACAGGTGATCAATTCCGTCTGGACATGTCTTGCTATCCCACCGGTATTTATTTTCTTATCGTCAAAGATGGGACGGCAAAATCTATAAAAAAAATTATCAGGAAATGAACTCCAGGGACTCCATCCCAGAAGATAGAATCCCCTTTCCGATCATTTTGCGTTTTGAACTTTAAATTTTTAATTTTTAATTTTTAATGATGTTCATCTCCTCCACCAGGTGCCCCGCACCTGCATATTTATCCATGATAAAAAGACAGTACCGGATATCGAGCACGATGTTCCTGCACCTGCCAGGATCGTACATTATATCGCTCATGGTTCCTTCCCAGTTGCGGTCGAAATTTAAACCGATCAGCTCCCCGTTGGCATTCAACACCGGGCTACCGGAATTGCCCCCGGTTGTGTGATTTGCTGCTGTAAAACACACATTCATCACACCATCCTGACCATATTGGCCATAATCCTTTGCCTCATAAAGTTCTTTCAGCCTGCCGGGAACCCTGTAATCGTAAATATCGGGATCATCCTTCTCCATGATCCCCTCCAGTGTAGTCTGGTAATCATAATAGACCCCGTCTTTTGGATAGTAATCATTCACCACTCCAAAGGACACCCTGAGGGTGAAATTGGCATCCGGGAAAAGAAGTTTGTCTTCCTCCATCTCTATGATTGCCTTCATATAAATGCGCTGTAAACTATCCTGCCTGACCATCAATTTCTGGTATGGCTGTAAGTAATCAGCCGAATATTTCCGGTAAAAACTCATCATAACCTTGAAAACCGGGTCTTTCTCAAGTTTACCCGCTCTTTTTGGGTTAATACCGCCCATGAAGGCTGTCATGCGTTCTTCCGACACAAAAACAGACGCTGTATACACCCAATCGGTGTAGGTATTTATATCACCCCCAAATTTATTGTCGATGAAAAGGTAGATGTCCGGCAATTCGTTCCTGCTGACCGACCGGCGGAAATGATCCATCATCGCATAAAACAGTTTCCTATCTGTCGCCATGTCATAATCCTTAAAGAATCCAGGTATACCGGCTTTGAGCCGGTCAACTTCCTTTTGCCAGTCCTCTGCCGCAGGTTTTTCCATCGCTAACAAGTTTCTGAACCCGGCAGCATATCGGATAATATCCAGGCTCCAGACCGCTTCCGAAAAATTATCAATCCAGGATTGAAACGGCTTTAGCTCTTCAGTCAACCGTCTGTAGTCCGGAAGGATCCCGGAATAAGTCGTACCTTTCTGGTCGGCCCATGACTGGAAATCAAGTTCGAAAGCCTCCTTTTTTTCGACGGCATGAAACCGCTCCAATCCTTTGCTTTCGCCAAGCCATTTCTTCCAGTAATTAGCCACACCGGCATATTTCGAAGCATATTGTATCCTGACTTCAGGATCTGAAGCCATACTGCTGCCCATAATATCTAACTTCATACGGCGGATTTCAATCTTATCCGGGTTGGACCCCTCTGCTATGAATTCAACCATATACGATGGAAGATATTGACTTGTTGATGCCGGGTAGCCATAAACCATCGTAAAGTCGCCCTTATCCACCCCTTTCAGGGAAACCGTAAGGAATTTTTTTGGCTTATAAGGGACGTTGCCTTTTGCATAATCCGCCGGCAGGTTGTTACTATCGGCATAGATCCTGAACACGCTGAAATCGCCTGTATGCCTGGGCCACACCCAGTTGTCTGTATCCCCGCCGAAATTTCCGATCGCAGATGGCGGCGCTCCAACCAGGCGAATATCCTTAAAAACTTCCGTCACATAAAGGAAATACTGGTTACCACCGAACAACGGTTTTATATCCGCCTGGTAACGGGTATCTTTTATGGCTTCCGCTATGATCGTTTTTCCGGCCTCATCGATCGTTTTCTGCCGGTCTGCTTCATTCATGCCTGCTTTTATACCGGATAACACTTGATCCGTAACGTCTTCCATCCTCACGAGCAGGGAAACTGTAAGTCCGGGGTTAGAGAGCTCCTCTTCCCGGCTCATGGCCCAGAAACCGCCTGTCAGGTAGTCATGCTCAATGGAACTATGCCGCTGGATGCTGCCAAAACCGCAATGATGGTTGGTAAGCAACAAACCCTTATCAGAAACAATACCACCCGTGCAGCCCCTGCCAAACAATACAATCGCATCTTTAAGGCTGGCCTGGTTGATGCTGTAAATATCTTCAGCCGATAGCTTCAGCCCTTTTTTCCTCATTTCATCAAGTTTCTGTTCACCCAGGAGGCTGGGGATCCACATGCCTTCATCGGCCAGCAGGCTTAGAGCGTAGAGCATTGTGCAGAGTATGAGAGAAATCCGTTTCATAGTTCAAAGTTCAAAATCCAAATTTCAGATTTCAAATTTCAAGTTTAACTGCTATCGTTTCAATCTCAACCATTGCTCCCAACGGAAGCCTAACAACCCCATAAGCGGCCCGTGCCGGTGGGTTTTCCGCGTAGTACCTGCCATAAACTTCGTTCATTGCGGCGAAATTATCCATATCGTTAAGCAAACAGGTCGATTTTACAACATCAGCATAACTGTAACCTGCAGCTTTTAGAATCGCTCCGATATTTTTCATCACCTGCTCAGTCTGTTCTTTTATACCGCCTTCGACTATTTTTCCGATAGCCGGGTCGATCGGTATCTGTCCTGAAATAAAAAGCATACCGTTAGCTTCAACGGCCTGGCTGTATGGGCCAACCGCCTTCGGCGCTTCTGTGGTGTGAATGATCTTCTTCATATTGATTTATTAATTTTATAATCAGCAAATGTATAGAATTGAATGAAAATCAGAAATTATCCCTGAAATCCTTCTTCTTGTTCAGCTTGAGGTCTTGCAGTATAGAAGCCTTCGCGTTGATAGTAAAGTTCCAGCTCTTCTGCGTACCCATGGGTATCCAGTTGAATCGCATTTCCCAGCAATGCAGGTCGCGGTATATGCTGATCGAAGTGTAAGAAAGGTCCTTAGCCTCAAAATCCCAGCCGGTCCTGAATCCCACTTTCCATTTTGGGGTAATGCTTATATTGCCCGACACATCCACCGTCTGAACAATTTTTGTCGTCCTTTCATAAACATAATCAGGATAACGACGTACCGCGTCATACCTGAAAGAATAACTGAATGTAAGGTCCCAGGGTATTGACCAGTCAATGTAATCATCAGGACTCAATATAATTTCTTCAAGTTCAGCTTCATTACCCGGGGAAGCAGGCACCGGTACCTTTTTATCTTCTTTTTTTTTCAAATCTTCGGAAGATAACCTCCAGTTCAGGCTAACAGACCAGTTGGTATTCTTCAGCCTGAGAAGCCGGTGGTTTACAGACCACTCGGTCTGGTCCAGGTTTTTCGTGCCGGTCGAATCAAGTATATAGGGATCGAATTCGCTGCGATAACTGATGTCTATTTTTTTGAATAACCGGGTGCGGCCCGATAACGATAAAGGCGACCACCTAAGCGAATCCTTGGCAAAATCATAAGAAAAATTGATAGTGAAATTGTCGAGTATACCCAGCTTCTTAGTCCCGGTCAAGGTGTCTTTCCGCGAACGGATCTTCATCTCAAGATTATTGCCGAAAGAGAAATTGATCCGCCCGGACTTACCGGGTGACGGGCTTCCGTATAGTGATCCCTCATATTTTGAATACGGGATCTCCTTTCCATTTGTATCTATGTAGGAATCATAATAGTTCCAGAATTCCGTTCCGTAATCAGGCTTGTAAGTGAATGAAACCGTAGGGGTTAAAACATGCCGGATAGCATTGACCGGAAAATTTTTACCAAACTGGATCATTCCATAAATTTTTGTGCTCAGGGAGGAAGAATAACTGTAATCAAACAGGTTGTTAAAGCCATTGATGGTATCTTTCACCAGGTAGCCGATGATGGTATCATTTTCAGTGAACAAAGTATCGTTCGACCATGATTTCCGGTATGATTCAAAATACATCCTGTCAGTCAGGCTGATAGAATTGGTCCAGTTGAAATATTTCAACAGCTTGACCGGGCTGGAAATGGGAAAAGTATGCTGGATGCCGTTTTTCATCAAATTGAGCGCCGCGGAAGTTAATATAACCGAATCAAGTGCAGTTACCGTGTTTCTTGCATTCAGGTTATAATTCATCGTGATAATATGGTACCATCTGGTGCGGCCGACCCTTTTAGGCGAACTGAACGGATTGAACCGGTTAATCGAAAAAGTCAGTTCCGGAAGGGTTACATTCACGATATGCGTCAAAGTGTTCTGATCATGCGCAGCATTCACTGTCAGATAGAATTTGCCGCCGAAATTAGTCTGGTAAGCCACACTCGACCTGAAGGTGTTCGAAAGGTAATCCTGTGTGGTTGAAGGGTTGTATTTATTTAAAGTGGAGGAGACGATATTGACGTCGGCACTGAAGGTGCTCCTGGGCCTCGCCTTGGGATCCTGCTTGTGGTTCCACCTTAAGGCAAAGTCGCGCTTCCGGGTGTAATTGGGGGCTTCTTTCACCCCGCTGACAGTGATGGCGTAGGTAAAACTCGCTGAACCGGAATATTTATAGCGTTTTTTATAATTGAAACTGGGTCTCAGAGTCCAGCTACCTAAAGTATATATATCTCCAGTCACCTTAAAATCAAGGTAATCGCTGATAAAAAGATAATATCCGCCCCCCTCAAAATAAAAACCACGGTTAGCAGATTCGCCGAAAGTCGGGAGGAGGATCCCCGAACGTTGCCCCTGTTTATTTGGAAACCAGCCAAATGGTAGCATCAGCGGGGTTGGGACATCTTCGACAACCAGGTATACAGGCCCGGTTACAATGCGTTTCTTGGGGATCACCATCGATCTATTATACCTGAACTCAAAATGGGGGTGATCTTCCAGGTTACAGGTCGTGTATGAGCCTTTGGAAATATTGATAATATCATCTCCCATCTTCTTTACAGTTTCCCCGTGCAGGTAACCGCTTCCGTCTTCAGTTATGACTTTACTGATGAAGCCCTTTTTCGACCTGAAATTATAACGGATGACCCGGGATTTGAAGCTTTGATCTCCTTGTTTGAAGACAGGGACTCCGACCTCTTTTCCTGTGGAATCAGGCATACCTGTAGCGTAGACTTCATTTTTTTCAAAATTTATTTCGATAAAAGCCGCCTGTAGGTTGATGTCACTATAATTTATAACAGCATCGCCATACAGGAAGACTTTCTTATTGACCAGATCGAAAAGGGTGGAATCCTTTGCCTTGTAATCCACTTTGGCATCCAAAGCCTCTTTTGAACCGCCGGCGGCAAGGCTGTCAATCACTAATGTGTCAGCGAGGCTGGCTGTGATGGTATCGGGTATAAGTTGACAAAACGGGGTTTCTCTTATCGATGACGAGTATACCTTTCCCATGCTGCGGGCATCTGTGAGTGCCACTAGCGAAAACGAGATCGTCAACAGGAAGATCCGTTTTAACAAAGGTGCTGTTAATAATTTAAATGGCAAGGTGATACTCCAACAAATTATCCGGCTAAATTTGTATAATAACGGCTAATACTGTAATTATTGCAAGTATAATACCGTTTTTGAATTCAAAGATATTTAAACTAATCGAACAGGTGAAGCAGCTACGTTATATTTTCGGTGTTCCCTTGCTGGTCCTGGTTTTCATTCTGCCAGTTTATCCGCAATACCAGGTTCACCGGGTAGTAATCGACGCCGGGCATGGCGGCAAGGACCCTGGGGCACTTGGCCAAAACTCCTGTGAAAAGAACATTGCTCTGGCCATCGCCCTGAAAACAGGAGAATATATTGAGAAATACACCCCAGGCGTTGAAGTGATCTATACACGTAAAACCGATGTTTTCATAGAGTTGTACAAACGGGCGAAAATCGCGACCGACAGCAAGGCAAATGTATTCATCTCCATCCATTGCAATGCATCTAAAACTTCATCTGCCAGCGGAACGGAAACTTATGTCATGGGGCTCCACAAAAGCGAAGCCAACCTTGAAGTAGCCAAACTGGAGAATGCAGCTATTCTTAACGAGGAGAATTTTGCCGACATGTATGAAGGATTCGATCCAAACCAGGATGAAGATTATATTACCCTGACCATGTTCCAGGATGCATCGCTGGATCAGAGCACCATGCTGGCCGACGAGATCCAGCGGCAATTCCGCGAAAGGGTCAAGAGAAAAGACAGGGGGGTATTCCAGGCAGGCTTCCTCGTCCTCTACCGCACTACCATGCCAGGTGTGCTTGTTGAAACCGGATTTATCACCAACCCGGAAGATGAACGTTTCCTTATGTCGGAAGACGGACAGGCCTATATTGCTTCAGCCATTTTCAGGTCCTTCAAGTATTATAAAGAAGAAATGGAAAGGAAAGACAACAAAGCCCCACTGGTTGTCAAAGACTATTTAAAGGAACCGGAAGCCGTTAAACCACCTGATATATACTTCCGGGTGCAGTTCACCTCTTCCCGCACTCCAAAAGTTTTCGATGCCAAAAAATACAAGGATTTGCCAGACATCCGGGAATATAGGCAGGACAGTTGGTATAAATATTCTACGGGCAATTTCAGGACCTATGAAGATGCGCTCAAACATCAGAAATTTATCAAAGAAAATAAAAAGTATAAGGATGCATTTGTTATTTGCTTTGAGAAAGACGAGCGTATTTCTTTGGAAAAAGCTCTTGAAGTGATTAAAAAGTAATTATATTTGTCTGAAATAAAGGTTGGCAGTTTGAAATTTTCAAAGGAATTCAGAATCGGCTTTCTTTTTATTCTTGTTACAGCAATCCTGGTCTGGGGCTTTAGTTTCCTGAAGAATAAAAATATCCTTTATAAAGAAAGGGTTATAATCGCTGTTTATAAGCATGTAAACGGACTGAACCCTTCTAATCCTGTTTATATCAATGGGGTGAAAGTCGGACAGGTTGGCAAGGTATATTTTGATCCGAGCCTGGATGGAGATATCATCGTTCAGCTTGTTTTCACGGATAAATTCCCGGTACCTTTAAACTCTACAGCCCGAATTTTCAGTGAAGACCTGATGGGGTCCAAAGCCGTTGAAATACTGCTCGGCACCGGGCCGGATTATGCCGGGAATGGCGATACCCTTCATGCTGATGTTGAGACCACCCTCAAAGATGCCGTCAACCAGCAGATCCTCCCATTGAAACTGAAAGCCGAGGACCTTCTGTCTTCTATCGATACTATGGTTGTAGCTGTACAGGGCATTTTTAACAAGGATGCCATCGAAGATCTCAATGCCAGCATCAAGAGTATACGCCACACCTTCAGCAACCTGGAAAACACGACTCAAAACCTCGATACGCTTGTTCTCCTTCAATCAGGCCGCTTGTCGAGCATCCTTTACAATATCGACATGATCACGAGGAACCTCAATAATAACAGTGACGAGATCAACCGTGTCCTTGGCAATCTTGCTACCTTAAGCGATACGCTTGCGCATGCAAATATCTCAGGGGTTATTCAGAATATTGATAATACTTTTACTGATCTGGCCAATGTCTTGGCCCGCATAGATAAAGGAGAAGGGACGCTGGGCCTGCTGATCAATAACGACCAATTGTATAAGGACCTGCAGAAATCTGCTTTTGAGCTGAACCAGCTTATCGAGGATATCCGGCTGAATCCGAAACGCTACGTCAGGGTCTCGGTTTTCTGATCATTCTTTCCAGATAAATATCCCTTGCCTGTCCACCGGTCGTTGCTCTTCGATCCAGTTAAAATCCTTCAGGAATTTGTCTTCTTTCACTACATCCTTTTCCGGGTATAAAGTGGCTTCAGGCTGTGTGAGGTAAAGGATTTTTTTTATTTTCCTGTCTTCCAGCATGATAGCCATGTTGCTTGAAATGGATTTATTGATTCCGATCATTTCTTTATCTTCCTCCCTGACGAAATAAATCGTCTCTGCATTGCCCTGGACCTTGATGAGGTAAAGCTGGTTGTCCCTGAAATAGGCCCTCATCTGTTTTCCTTTGATCTGATTAAACGATTCGGAGCTGTCGCGTGAAATGATAAAAGCCATATTGAATAATACCATCGAATCAATCCGGTTATGGCTTAAATACAACCACATGGAATCGGCGGTAAGCTGATTTTCTTCTGACCAAAGGACCGGCTTCCGTAATAAAGCAATAATAGAATCATCCACCCGGTAAACGAGTGAATCGCACATCCCCTGCAGGTCACCCTTGAAAAACTTCATACGGTGATGAGCGAATAACAGCCTGGCCTTGTCAGCTGAATCAAGAACAAGGATAAAACTGTCGGCGTGCATGTACAGCGAGTCACGCTGATCTATCAGAATGGCACGGGCCGAGTCGGTAATGTATGAATATTTTTCACTCCTGTAAAATTCGCTGATACCGCCTTCCAGAATAATGTTCTGCACCGTATCCTTCACCCAGACATTACCCTTTGCTTTCCCGTATTCCCTTTCCCGGTCATAATAAATCCAGTCGCTTTTGAGTATCTGTTCCAGGTGTACAATCTGGTTATTCCGGTTAAGTTCAGCCTGGTTTTTGCGGGTATCATACCATCCTTTTTCTGAATAGATCTTGTCTTCTTTGCCGTAAATATTCGTCGGTCCCTCAATAAATACTATTTCTGTTTCGGTATTATAGCGCAGGGTATCCGAGTACATCGTATAATCAGGGTTGACCACAACCACTGAATCGCTGAACTGGAATTCATAAGTTTGTGTGAAATACCGGCCTGTTTTGCTGGTAAGCACATTCTCCGCATCCACGATCCGCCCGCCGGTAAAGTAACAAGCCACAGCCAGGTTCCGGTCATATTCGAGGTAATCGGTATAAAGCGTCGCTCGTTTGTCAATCATGCGGACATTGGAATCAAGCACGGCGATCCGTGTATTTCCATCATAGTTCAGGTAATCACCGTAAAGATGCACTGAATCGCTGTAGCTGATATGAACATTTCCTACCGCATGAAGGTTGCTTTCTTCGAATAGGGAAGCCGTGTCACAGTAGAAATAAGTACTGTCCTGGCGGAGGACTGCATGGCCAATCAAGCGCCGGAACTTTCTGCCGTTTTCAGTCCCAAGTCTTGCAAAATCAGCATGTTCAATATAGACCTGGGTTGCTTTTTGCGCCAGTAAAGGCATTACCGGCCAAATGAATCCTGCCGCTTGGATCAGGGCAAGGACCAAACTGGCAGGAAATAATCTCTTTCGCTTATGAAGCATTGTTCGTTTTAACATATATTTCGGATCCGTCGGACACCTGGTTGTATCCCTGGACGATCACCTGCTGGCCAGGTTGAAGACCTTTGACCACCATAGTTTTATCCAGGTATGATTTGCCCGGTGTTACATAAACCTTTTTTGCAATCCATTTACCGTTGGTTTGCTCCATGATATAAAGATATGAGCCCGTGATGTCCTGCTTGATCAATGCTGAAGTGATCACCACAGCTGAGTCGGAGGAGAAATCATTAATATGTATGATGGCAAGAATGTTAGGTTTTAACAAACGGTCGGGATTTTTCAATTTGAGCTGAACGGTGAAAGTGCGGTTGTTGGGATTGATGACATTGCCTTTCCGGTATATCGGAACTTCTAAATTCATATCAGGATAAACCGGGAACTCTACCTTCACAATCGCGCCTTCATTCACCTGGGCAAGGTAAGTCTCAGATACATCAGCATTAATATAGAGGTCATCCAGGTTCACAATCTGCATCAGTTGGGAACCGGGTGTGGCCAGTTCTCCCTTCTTATGGTAGATCTCATCCACGACACCACTCACCGGCGACTTGATCATTACCATATCCAACTGGGCCCGGAGGGTTACCAACTTTTGCTCAAACGATTCTTTGCTGTTCTTCGCGTTAAGATACTGTATCTCCGATCCGATACCTTTTTCCCAGAGTCTCTTTTGCTTTTCACAGGTAATCGTAGCCAGTTCCAGCGACGATTCCATTTCAGCAATATTGCTTTCGTTGACCTCTGAATTAAGCTTAGCGAGCAACTGGCCTTTTTCAACATAATCACCCTCTTTGACATAAATCTCCCTTACCTGGCCAGCTACTTCCGGTGAGATGAATGCTTCCTTTACCGCTTCTGCTGTGCCGCTGACCTCTATATAATGGTTGAAAGGCTCAAACGAAACCGCTGACACTTCTACTAGGATCTTTTGGGTGCTATTATCACCAGAATTCATGGCGCTGAGTTTTTTTTCCAACTCCGTGATTTTCTGGTTCAGCTCAGCAGCATCTTTCCTATAAGCAGTGATCTGGCCCCTGATCGATTGTTCGGTCTCCTGGTTGTTGCAGGAAGCCAGGATAAGAATAAAAAATGCTAATATCCCGTATTTCATTTTTTTCAAAAAATTTATCATGATGACTGATTAATAATTACCTAATGCTTTATCAAGCCGGTTTTTAGAATCAAGCAAACTGAAAACCATCTGGAAATATTTCCGTTCGGAATCTAAGAACTGGTTATGTTGCTGGGTCAGTTCAGCACTGGTCGCAGCTCCTTCATTATATTTAGTGAGAGTTTTCTTATATATTTCAAGGGAAAGATCAACATTCTGCTTTTCTCTCATATAATTTTCCATCGCTGTCCTGAATTCCGACCTCGATTGTGTGATAGATAAGTTCAGACCTTCAGCAACCTGTTTCTTTATATTCTGTACCTTTTCCAGGTCAAGTTTGGCCTGGCTTACCCTGCTCTTGTGCAAACCGCTTGATAAGATCGGGATCTGCATTGAAATACCGGTAGAGGATGTCAGGAACCAGGGCTCATCCGGGGCAAGAAAGTTAAACTCATTACGCTGGGCGTTCTCCTGGAGGAACAAAAAGCCTTTCAGGCTGGGATAATAAGCTGCCCTTTCGTTCTTTAAGCTAAGGACTTTCATTTTTTCCTGGCTGGCAATCAACCTGTAATCAATGTGTTGCTCGACATTAAACTGCTGATCTACCAAGGCGCCGACACTTGCCTTCCCGATCAGTTCATCCAGTGTTTCCGTCAGAATCACCTGTTGGTCAAGATCAATCCCCATCTGGTAATTCAGGAGCTTATAACCGATCTCATTCTGCCGTTGTACTGAATTGATGGAATTCTGAATATCTGTCACAGTAAGAGTAAACTGATCATAATCCGTTTTTTCCACAAATCCTTCCCTAAACATTTCTCCGGTTTCATAACGGGTCTTTTCCAGTATGACCAGGGTTGAATCAAGAATCTTCAGTACCTCTTCTCCTACCAGGATATTGTAATAAGTCTGCGTTACGGTTTGTTTGACATCTTCCTCCGATTTTTCGAGACTTTCCATCGACAACTGCTCGAATATTTGAGCGTACTGCAGTCCGATGAAATAGCGCCCGTCGAAAATAAGCTGGTTCAGGGTGATTCCGCCTGTTAAATTGTTTTTTAAACCGAACTGTAACTCGATAAACTCTCCTGGTTGGCCATCAGGGAAAAATTCAGCAGGGATCAGCGAAGTAGGCAAAGCAATAAAATAAGAATAATCTACGCTTGCGCTGACCTGGGGAAAGCCGTATGACAAGTTCTCTTTAACCTGTTTTCGGGCCATTTCAAGGTCAAACTGGGCATTTTTTACTTTGTAGCTATTCTGTACCGCATAATCCTGCGCTTCCTTCAGCTTGAACGAGAGGGTTTGCCCAAAAGTGCCGGCCGAAATGAACACAGCCGTTATTAAAATCAATCCGGTTTTAATAAGTGTTGATGTCATTACCAGTTTAGTTTTTAAAGTCTTTTTACGTTCTTCAAAATCCTCGAAATTCTGCCGCTTCAATCTCCGAACTTAAAGTTCTTTTTCTTTTTTTCGTAATATGCAAGGCCTTCCGGCTTTGCAATGCTTCGAATGAAGTTTTCAAACATGACATTGAAGATGGTGCCGAAAGAGAATTTCTCCGGTGGGAAAAAATCAGGGTTATGGAGGTCGATCAGTCTGCTGAGGTACAGACGCGCTACCAGCTCGATGCTGAGGTCGTCACGGTACATCCCTTGATTGATGCCTTTGGTCAGATTGATCTTGATCTTTTCATAGATAAAATCACGTCGGAGTGTGAAATGTCGCTGATAAATGTCAGGAAAATGATTTTTCAGGACAAAGGTTACAGAAGGCGATATGTCCATGAACTTTTCTGCTAACTCTTTGCTGACGATAAGAAGGATATCGATGGCATTGACCCCTTCGAAATCATGAATTTTAAATATCTCCTCGAAACGGTGACGTTCAAAATCGAGTACTTTTTCCACCAGCTCTTCTTCGCCAGAAACGTATTTTAACAAGACTTCTTTTGGTATGCCTGTTTTTGAGGATATCTCATCTAACCTGATGACAGCCTTGCTATTCATACTATAGAGATAATCCCTGAATTTTTCAATGATCCCTCGAAGAGTTGAATCCATCCTGTCAGTATTAAAAAAGAGGCGCAAAATTACTAATTATAACCTGAGAAACAAAATAAATTCATAATGTTTCCTGCCGGAGACATTATTGCATTTTCATAAAAAGGAGGCGAACCTCAAGCCTGTACCAGTAGTTTCTGCTGATATTCCTTTACCTGATACATAAATGCCTGCAGCCTCGTTTCAATCGAAGCATCATCTTGTCCGTCATAGGCAAAATCAACCCAGGGTATGTTGTTATGATCTTTCCTGAATACATCGGAGATTGAACAGATAAGTGTGCCTGGCATACAGGTAAACGGCAGCACATTGCAAATACCGGATACGCCTTTTTTAGCCAATGCAGAAGCACTTCCGATAGCCATTACCGGGTCGCCGTCATAATCTTTATGCACGTAAGGAGAAGTTAGCTCTAACATAGATTCGAGTGATATCTCTTTATCTGCATCTATCAGATTTTCAACCGATTGAAGAAGCTTTTTATAAGAAGCGTGCTGCGAAAATTCCTGTATTTTTGATTTCAGTATGCCCTTGTAATCACCTTTCCATCTGCTGTCGCGGGTATATCTGTATGTCGAATAAACGAACCATTCCGAAAATGGGGACATCAATGTTTCCGCTCCCACAGTTTCCAGTCTGTTAACAATATCTCCGCTGCAAAATTTGTTATCCCTCATAAAAATTTCTCCAACGATGACAACGATGGGTTTACGTGGAATATTATGGCGCTCAATGGCCTCAAATTTCTTACCTGCAGCTTCAAGTACATCAACTAATCCTTTTGCGTTATTTTCAATGCATCTGACAATATTGTCCAATGATTCATTATAAATCCTGTCGGTTTCTCCCTTTATTTTTTCATAGGGTCTTATTTGCTGCTGTAGTTTGCGGATCATATCAAAAGCAACAAAACCCTTCCATGCATTAAACCTGAACTTGGTACCATTACCCGGTGTTATGTCGGTATACGAGCCATCATTGGAGGGAGACACGATTTTTACATCTTTCCTGCCCAGACGGTCAAATAGCACCTTCTGTAACTGGTTGTACTGTCCGAATCTGCAAGGGCCATTGTGGTCGGGCATAAAAAAGCTGATTTTCTTATCATCCGTGCCGGGTTCCTGCAACTTCTTGATAAATGAGCCTGTAGTGCAAATCATCGGGAAACATTCCTTTGAAGATGTGTACTTCCTTCCGATCTCAAGGTCCTCATGAGTCTGCATAGGCAGGGCATACGACTCAATTCCGCAGCTTCGTGCCGCGGCAGCTGCTATATAGGAGCCATCGTGCATGTATGGCCAGTACAATACCCTGTCGCCGGTTGGTGTCGACTGCTTAAAGTTTTTAGAAATATTGTTCTGATACGAATACGATTGTTTTTCTTTTTTTCTGATACTGTCGAGGAATGCTTCAAGCCGGGTAATAAGCCCCGCATCTGCCGAATGTTCATCAATCTCGATTTGTAAGGTAGGTTTTCCCTTTAATTCTTCAGATACCAGGTGTTGAATGAAAGAGTCGGGACCACAGCGGAAATTACTGATATAAACACCAGACAATTTATCATTCCTGGCTATCATTCTGGCACCTGCAAGTATTTTCCTGCCACTGGGCCAATACATATTCGGAAAATCGTCGAAAATATACTCGTCATTAAGCGGAAGAAAATCCAAAGGAATTGGGAGTACATTCAGATTTATTAATTTTTCAACAAGCCTGAGGCTCAATTCAGGGTCACCAGCATTATAAGGCCTGCCTAATATTACCATTGTTTCCTTATCGGCAGGGAGGTTGTCAAGAACTTCCTTTCCACGAACAGTAAGGGAATTTTCAAAAGTATTTTGCTTTTCGCGTGCAAGCAGGAGCGCTTTTTTCACGGCTTTGCTGTCTGTACCGAATTGCTGCTTCATAAATGCCGACATTTCTTTGATGAATACTTTCTCAAAGAATTTTGGATGAAAAGTCGGGATGAGTAGTTTGTCTTTATCGGGATGTTTTGCCAATGCAGCCTTCACCATAAAAGGATAAGACTGTATCCACGGGCAGTTGCAGTTTGAAGTAGGATTATTTTTAGCAGCCCTGTTATTTACGACAAAAGGTATGAAAACATGATCCACTTTTTTATCCAGCAGATCCATGATATGTCCATGCACAACCTCGATCGGAAAACAGGTTTCTGATGTAAGCATTTCAAGCGATTTGGAAACAAGCTTCCTGTCGGTATGTTTAGAAAGCACAACCTGGAATCCGAGTTCAGTAAAAAATGTTCTCCAGAAAGGAAATTCCTGGTAATACAATAGCAATTCCCGGGGGATACCAATTGAAATTGAACCTTTATTTCTGTTTTCATCGTAATCGCCGAGGAGCAAACTTTCACGTTCAACAAATAAGTTAGGAATGTCGTCTGTTTTTTTCTTTCTGTCGTCAACCTCCCATTTCTCGCATCTGCCACCGTAATACAAAGGCCTCTTTTCGCCTTCAATCTTAACCATTCTAATTTCACAAAGGTTGCTGCAATCTTTATCCTTGCATGTAAACTTATCGAGTTTATAAGGCACATTGCGCACATCAAAGCCCTTAAATCTTGTTGACCCTGTATCTTTGACCTTATCCCTGGCCAGCATTGCCATGCCAATAGCGCCTGTCACATCGAAGTTTGGAGGAATAATGATCGGTTTGCCCGTAATTTGCTCAAATGCCGCGACAACCCCTTTATTGTTGGTCACACCTCCCTGGAAAAAGATTTTATTACCGATCCTTTTGCGGCCTACGACTTTCTGAAGATAATTGTTGACGATAGAATAGGCCAGCCCGCCAACCAGGTTTTCATTTTTCTCCCCTTTTTGCTGGTTGGCATTCAGGTCGGATTCAATAAAAACGGTACAGCGGCAGCCCAGTGAGGTCGGATTTTCAGCCTTCAGCGCCAGCGTCCCGAATTCCTCAACGATATTTATATCAAGTTTCTCGGCTTGTTCTTCGAGGAAAGAGCCGGTACCTGCGGCACACACTTTGTTCATTTCAAAATCGACCACTACCCCATTGTCAATGCTGATATATTTTGAATCCTGTCCGCCTATTTCGAAAATAGTATCCACACCTGGATCATGGGCAATAGCAGCAGTAGCCTGGGCTGTGATCTCATTTTGTATCACATCTGCACCAATAAAATCACCGGTAAGGTAACGGCCTGAGCCTGTTGAACCTGCAGCTTTCACCTCAACTTTATCGCCAACCTCTTCAAATATTTCGGTCAGGCCCTGCCTGATTGCTTCGAGCGGACGGCTGGCAGTAGGAAGGTATCGCCGGGCAACAACACGGTTCTGATCATCGATTAACACAACATTGGTACTCAGGGATCCGACATCAACCCCCAGGTAAACCGGATATTTTTCTTGCCCGTTCAGGTCGAAAGTAACACCTTTCATGATGGTCGCTGTTGATTCAACCAGCCTGGGCATTCCTTTGCCATTGCCACTGGCTTTTAAAAGGTACTCTTCAAGGTCTTTGAGCCCTCTGAACAGCATATCATCCTGAGGGTGCTCCCTGACATAAAAAATTGCACCAAGGGCCCCCATGGAAGCATAATATTCCGGTATGGTCAATTCACCTTCACTGAGGTTTAGCAAAGTTTTAAACGCATGAACCATACCGGCATTTGCTGCAACGCCACCCTGAAAAATAATGGGTTTGACCAGCTCTTTACCTTTTGCCAGGTTACTTTTGAAATTTCTGGCAACAGCAAAGCACAATCCGGCAACGATATCGTGCACCGGTGTAGCGATTTGCTGCAGGTGGATCATATCGCTTTTGGCAAAAACGCTGCATCGCCCTGCTATATGTGGTGGGTTTGTTGATTTAAGTGCCAGTTCTCCGAATTCTTTCTCGATCGGAACCCCGATACGTTTAGCCTGTTGGTCGAGGAAAGAGCCAGTACCCGCTGCACATATGCTGTTCATTGTAAAATCCGACAAACTTGAATGTTCTCTTTCCTTGCCATGTTCCATTAAGATCAGCTTGGAATCTTCGCCCCCCATCTCAATAATGGTCCGGACTTCAGGATATAATTTCGAAACGGATTTTGATTGTGCTATGATCTCGTTGATAAATTGCCCACCTATGAGTTGTGTCGCAAGTTTTCCTCCCGAACCGGTAATTGCTATTTGTTTGATCTGTTCTGTATCATACCTCGACAATAAATCAGTCAACCTCTTTCTGAGCACAAGGAAAGGTTGTCCATGACAATGATCATAGTAATTTTCAAGGATATTTTCATCACTGTCGATAATGACAGTATTTAATGAAATTGAACCCAGGTCGAAGCCGATGTAAAGGTCGCCTTTATTATATTTAGTTGCATTGACAGTTAACATCATCTAAAATATATCAAAATCTGAATATGAAAACAAAAATCAAATTTACTGATTATTTGTTCTTTCAACAAGAATCTTCCTTCCAAATTCCAGGTTTATCTTGCCAGGACAATCTTTTGCCGCATCACATCGTCATTACTGACCAGCATGAAGTGGTAAACGCCAGGTGAAAGGTTCATGCCGGAGGAATTGAACTGGTAGGTATATTTTCCTGGTTGAAGCTGGGCATGATTGACAAGCACTTCGACCTCACGGCCAAGTTGGTCGTATACTCCCAAAAAAAACGGGGCAACCTGGTGCAGTTTAAAAGAAATCCAGGTGGATTCGGCAAAAGGGTTAGGATAACTTTGTTCCATGCTGATCGGGATGGCGTCCTTTATTTCTTCTTCAATACCCACAGCAGTCGGGTCGATGATTGCTGTCCAGATGCTCCTCTGGTTATTATGTAATCGGGTCCAGATCGGGCGGATCACATTATTATGGGCAGTCACATTGGTATAGTCGCCGAAAAAAGTGCCGCTGTTAGGGTAGAAAGGCTCTTCGCTGATCAGGAAATTCGTAAAAGTCTCTCCACCGTCTGTAGAACGGGCCATATACACATCGGTATTGTTGTTGTCATAATTACGGCGGTCATAAAAAACGAAGTAAAGATAGCCGTTGGTCTGGTCGATGGCCACCCAGTTGAAGAACTGCTGTTTTCCGGGAGGATCGTCATTAACGCGGACGCGCTGGCTCCAGGTATTGCCCCCGTCGGTGGATTTGACCAACCAGACATCGGTATCGTCATCACCGTTGCGTTGGTCGCTCCAGTTAATGTAGATGGTACCCCGGTAAGGTCCGCCACTGGTATCGCAAGTGGTAACCGGAAATCCGTTAGCCCGGGAAATGCCGGGAATATCAAAACACCATCCGCCCGGCAAGTCCGAAACGAAGATGTCTTCTTCCAGCCATGTGGTTCCCTGGTCGAGGGACCGGTCGAAAACCAGACCCGCCGGGCCGGCCCATGCCACGTAGATCTGTCCTTCAGGTCCAATGGCAGGCACGGCTCCCTGCGTTGTATTGTCGTCGTCAGCGCAGTCGCCTGAAACCTTGTTGATCTGAACCGTCGGGCTCCAGCTCATACCCGCATCATACGAGCGCGAGAACATGATATTGCTGAAATAGCCGGAACTATCCGAGCCATATAAATCGAATTGCGTCCAGGTCACATAAATGTTGTTGTTTTTCCAGTCAACCGCAGCCCAGTGCTTATCCTGCTCCTTGGTCCCGTTGAGGCCCATATAGGAGCCATCGTTCCACTCTCCGCCAAAAGTTTCTGTTTTCTGGCATACAATCCGGTCGATCCAGGAGCCCTGCGGAGGATTTGAGAGATGAAAAAAGTAGAATGCCCCGGCTGTGTCGCAAAGCATTACCGGGTCGCCCCAGACACCGTTCTGGGCAGAGTAAATAGTCCCTTCTTCCCAAGTTAAACCCGCATCATCGGAATAATAATAGCTGGCTATATTAGCTCCGCCGTAAAGTTGGTTGGTATTTTTCGGGTTGATGATAATCGATGGCTCGTTTGGGTAATTAGTAGTACTGATCAAAACGTTGAGATGCTGGGCATTTGTAAAAGTGAAGCAGGCCAGCAACATGGAGAGTAATATAGAGCGTGACATGGTAGTGGATATTTATACAAAGATACGACTAATTGTTCCATTGTTCCAGCCCCTACCCCTAAATCCCCTTCTGTAATATTAATAGGTAACTATATACTAAACAAACCCACGTAAACATTCTTCTTTCATTAAACCCTTCTTTCATTTTTCAACTACTCCTTATCCTTTGTGGGTTTATCCTTTTCAATTAACTTCTTGACCTCTGACAAATCGGTTTTTGCAAGTCGTTCCATAACCTCTTCAAACGGCTTATTTATCCGTTTCATCATTGGTTCCTGAATTTTCTTTTTTCTCTTTGGCTGTTTCATGCCGTAAGCGTTTTATATTTCAACCTTCCTTGAATCTCCTGTAAAAATACATCAAATCTTTCAGTTTCGCCAAGTTCTCTGGAATTATACCGGAACTCAAATTCATCCAAATACTTATCCAAATGTTTATCACTCATAGAATGGTATATGCCAACATAACCACGTTTGAACAATGACCAAAATCCTTCAATCGTATTAGTATGTGCTATTCCATCAACATAAACACCGTCTTTATGATTAACGGTTAAATGTTCAAATATATTCGGCATATTTTTATAAGCCTTCCATTCATCGGTAACAATAGTACTGCCCTCTTTCAGGTGTTGCTTAATGATCTCTTGCAGGGTGTTTTGCCTTACATCTTTTACCCTTTGTGCTTTTACCTTTCCGCCCCGTTCAACCATTCCGAATACGGGTGTTTTGGTTTCTAAACTTCTGCCCTGTGTTCCTACCGTCTTTTTACTATCGTGCCTGTTTCTTTCTTTCCGCCAATCAGAGTTTCATCGGCTTCAACAATACCACCCATTGGTGCATTGAAAGACTTTGTTCTGATGGCATACCTAATCCGGTGCAACATGAACCAAGCCGTTTTCTGCGTTACCCCAATGTCTCTGCCTAATTGTAGGGAACTAATACCTTTCTTATGAGAAGTGAGCAGATAGACCGTTGTAAACCATTTTTTGAGGGGTATTTTGCTATCCTCAAATATAGTTCCGACCTTAACCGTGAATTGCTGACGGCATTTAGCACACTTGTAAAGTTTACCGTTCTGATATTCGTAAGCCTTATCATGTCCACAATGAGGGCAAATAGGGTTTCCGTTCCACCTTAAATTTGCCAAGTAATTACGGCAAATATCTTCATCACGGAAATAGTCGTTTACGTCTATCAGATTCTTAAACTTATTTACCTGTTGCTTTTCCATTGTTGCTATCATTGAATTACTCGACAAATATACGACATTAATTTGGGTTTGTCAAGTAATTTATAATATTTTTTTTTACCAGGTAATTGTTTGAATCTTAAATATTTATTCGCACTATTGTCCGACTAAAGTCTGATTTTTATGGTTTTGTTGCATAACTATCAGGAAATCAGATATAATATTTTCATTTTTTACTTTTTCAAAAATTGACCTACCCTCATAGAAAGGTAAATTTTAGT
>JALNZD010000036.1 GCA_023229505.1 Bacteroidales bacterium
CAGACTAATGATTGATATCAAAGTATCATAAGTTGAACGGTCTACACTGCACGGGGCAACGCTTAAATTTAGTAAGTTATTCTTTGTACGGACTATATTGTTCTATATTTAGGGACTAATGACTAATAACCATCAATGACCGCCTTCGATCTCACCGGGAAAAACATCCTCATAACCGGGGCATCATCAGGACTGGGAAGACAGTGTGCCATCACTGCCAGCCAGTCCGGGGCCACTGTTTTTATCACTGGTCGCAACAAGGAAAGATTGCTTGAAACCTACAATCAGTTAGCAGGTACAGGACATCAATGGCTGCCGGCAGATCTCACAGTAGAAAAGGACATCGCCAGTCTTGTCGAACGACTTCCTCTACTGAACGGGGTTGTTTTCAGTACCGGCATATCTGATCTTTCTCCTGCAAGGTTTATTAAACCGGAGGATATTTCGAAGACTTTCGATATCAGTTTCAATGCTTCTGTCCTGCTTACCAGTCAATTGCTGGCAAAGAAAAAACTGGAGAAAAATGCGTGCTCCCTCGTATTTATTTCAACTATCTCTACACGCTATCCTTTTGTCGGCGGTGCGATGTATATCAGCGCCAAAGCTGCGCTGGAATCCTATGCACGTGTCCTGGCACTGGAATTAGCACCAAAAGGCATTCGCTCAAACAGCATCTCCCCTGCTTTCGTCAGGACACCGATGCTGGATGATACCGCCGAAAAATATTCCAACGAAGCGGTCAGAAAAATCGAGGAGCAGCAATTGCTGGGCCTTGGAGAACCGGAAGACGTAGCTAATGTGGTTGTGTTCTTTTTGTCGGATGCATCACGATGGATCACTGCCTCGAATCTGATTGTGGGAGGCGGTTAAAAGAAGACAGAAGTCAGAAGTCAGAAGACATAAGTCAGAAATCAGTTGAATGAGTTTTCTCTGAAAAGATTTAAATTCAAAAACTTAAAATAGCCACAAAAACACAAAAACACCAAATACCACAAAAAGGTGAATTAATTTAAGACTTTAGTGAAATTTTGTGTGTTGGTGTTTTGGTGGCGAAAAAAAGTCCAGATATGAAATTAATCAAATACGGAATTATCCTTAACAGGCTTAGGGAAGAGGACATTGAACTTGTCCGCCAATGGCGCAATTCCCCTCAGATAAACCAGTTCATGGAATACCGGGGAAATATCACCCCGGAAATGCAGCGGGATTGGTTCAGGTCGGTAGATAATTTGGACAATTTCTATTTTATCATTGAATACCAGGGCAAAAAGATCGGGCTGATCAATTCGAGCCATGTAGAATGGGACACGGTAAGCTCTGAAGGAGGTATTTTCCTTTGGGATGAACAGTATTACGAAACGTTTGTTCCGGTCTGGGCTTCCCTGTGTTTGCTGGAAACAACCTATTTTGTCCTGGGTGCAGGCAGATCTGTTATCAAAACACTCCGGGACAATGAGCGGGCAAAAAAACTGAATACACACCTGGGTTATGAACTGATGGAAGGGCAGGAAGAGGTTTATAACCAGAGCTATCTTCTTACGGCAGAAAGTTTTAAACGGCACGCGCACAAACTTATCAAAGCAGCATCACTCCTGGCAGGACAGGGTACTGCCGGACATTCTCTTTTCTTTGACCGGGAAGATATAAGATCAGGACTGGCAGATTTTATTTATGGAAAGATTAAGCAGGAAATGATCCTTGAATATAATGAAACAAAAGAGGGCCGGCATTATATTTTTAAATCTATAACGGTTTGACCTTCCGTTTGTTGAATTTCCAGTACACTTTTAAAAATATGCCCAGTGTCTGGTTTAAATTGTTCCGCATCCGGTAAGGCAGATAATCACCCATAAGGATAAGACGGTACATCACGAATGCATAGATCAGCGTCGGGAGGATCCAAAGATATAATCCAAGGTGAAAGGAAGGGTATTTTCTTTTGTAACCCGCCTTCTCAGCCGATTTCCCCGCAACCAGGTCGGCTATGCGGATATCCCGCGGGCTCATCTCCGTTTGCCACAGGTTCATCCGCCCGGTCGTGATGGGATTGAACAGGCTCTGATGCACCTGGCGTATCTCTTCTGAACCTGCATACACTTTTTCAACTTCAGATTTCTTCTGGTAAAAGGACATGACGGATGGATCATAATCGATGCCGAGAAAATGACAAAGATCATGGAACCGGCGTTCGGGTTCTGCGGCTAAATCCTCATATTTAATCGAATATATCAATTCCGGATTCCGCTTCTTCAGTTTCCACATACGATACAGGGCAAATTTCCACCTGTAAATAACCAGTGGAACGATGGGAACCTCAAAGTTGACTTTTATCAGAGAAAGGTAATTATCGCGGTAATCCCGGGTAATATGGATGATCTTTGCTTCAGGAAAAAGTTTATGTATCCGGTGAATAAAAAGCGAATATGCCGGGTTTTTATCCCCGATTAAAAAGATTTCTTTTTTATCAAAAACAGATTGATAGGTTAAACAAACCTTCCTGACCATATTCTGAAAAGTGTTCTCGCCTTTTGCTTCCAGCAGGCTCTGGTACAGCCGGTCTTTTTCAATCAGCCATTTATCAAAATACCGTTGTTTAAACAGATCATCACAAAATTCTTTAATGGTTAGCTCGTCCCAAAAGGTCACCTTTCCGTAACACTTGTAAAGACTTATGATAAAAGGGCTTTCAGGCGGGATAAGCACATGGGGATGTGCCTCAAAAAGAATCCGTAGCAGGGTGGTGCCTGACCGCGGCCGACCAATGATAAAGAAAAGGGGGATCGATGATATGTATTGACTTCCTACCGGCTTATCCATTTCCTCAATTCTTTCAAAAATGTAAAATCACTTTTCTGAAATTCAAAAATCCTGAGAACGGGCATGTGAACAATCTTCGAATATACGAAAATATAGGCAAGGGTACCCAGGGTGTAGCTAACATTGGTGGCCAGCACTGCCCCAAAAGCACCGTAACGGGGAATCCACCAGAGGTTCAGCAATATATTTATGACAAGGGCCGGTAAAAAAACATAGATGGACACCTGGGGTTTGCCAATACCCGCCAACCGGCTGCTCAGAACTCGGTAAATGCTGATAAACAGGATGCCGGGCAGAATATATTGAATGATCACGACGCTGGGTTGAAATTTATCTCCCCAGATCGCCGGCAGCAGCCATGGGGACAGCAGGTAAAGCGCAACAGAGGCTATCAATCCGGCAATGAATGAGACCCTCACCAACCGGGCGGTCGTCTTATTTATTGCATCCTGGTCAGCCGTATTAACCGTACGGCTCATTAGTACAACCCCGATCGCCAGAGGGAGTTGCCAGAGTTTTTCCGCTATCGATACCCCCAATGAATAATAGCCTACCTCCTCGATGGTTGAAAATTTCTGGAGCAACAGGATATCGATCCGGTAATTCAGTTGTATGATCACAAAAGAAAGCGCAAACAAAAAACCCATAGACAATAAACTCCGGATGATCTCTTTCCTGAAATGCAGGCGAAGTCCAAATTCTTTATGCAGAAAGTATAATGCCCAAATGGTAATAAAAACATGTGCTACGAGCAGAGCCGACAGCGCTCCGGCCATCTGCCAACCCATCAGCCATACAAACACCACCACGGCAATTAAGTGAATGAATTCTGAGAACCAGTTGATAAAATTCGACCGGCCGATTTGCTCCTTCCCGATGAATATCCCTCCAAAATAAGCCATTGCCAGCCGAAATGGTATCATCATCAAAACCAGGAAAATATACAAATTTGTAAATGATTCATCGTTGAGGAGCAGGAAACCGATACCTGTGACCAATATCCCTAAAACAGATGTCATAGCCAGAATAAGCAGGATACCAGAAACAATATCAGCATGCTCAAATTGCTTCCGGCCGATGTAATAAATAGAGGAGCCCCGGATCCCAAGCTGGGCAAAGCTGACTACGATCAGGGGCAGCACCAGGATGGCTGAATAAACTCCAAATCCATCAGGACCCAGTTTTCGCGACAGGATAACACTTACCAGTAATCCCGCCAATATCAGGAATACATTACTTGAAAATACGCCCGTTACATCTTTCAGGAAGCTTCTCCGGATCATGGCGCAAAATTAAATATTTTGGCACAGGTTTGCCTGGAAATGGGTTAGCTCACTGAAAATGCTTTATTTTGCAACCATGAAATCAGTTTGCCCATGTTGTTCAATTCGGTAGATTACCTGATTTTCTTTCCAGTTGTCGTAGCCCTTTACTTTGCCATTCCTTCCAAATGGAGATGGGCATTCCTGCTCATTGCCAGCTATTACTTTTATATGTGCTGGAAGGCCGAGTATGTGATCCTGATCCTGTTCACCACACTGGTGGACTACTTTGCTGCACTGAAAATGGGACAGGCAACCTCCAGGAAGAAAAAGAAACCATGGCTGGTACTCAGTATCCTGGTCAACCTGGGCATGCTGGCAGGATTCAAGTACTTCAACTTCTTTACCGAGAGTATTAACCTGCTGTTCCGGGAAATAAACATTCTTCACCCGTTACCCCTGTTTCATATCATCCTTCCCGTAGGGATCTCTTTCTATATTTTCCAATCACTCAGTTATACGATCGATGTATATCGCGGTATTAAACAGCCCGAAAAGCATGCCGGCAAATTTGCACTTTATGTTTGCTTTTTCCCACAGCTGGT
This sequence comes from Bacteroidales bacterium, assembly GCA_023229505.1. Taxonomy (NCBI): domain Bacteria; kingdom Pseudomonadati; phylum Bacteroidota; class Bacteroidia; order Bacteroidales; species Bacteroidales bacterium. The sequence continues at coordinate 4,685 of JALNZD010000036.1, forward strand.
CTCCGGACCCATTGAGAGGCCGAACCACCTTCTGCCTCAGATCCATCAGCCCCGCTCCTTTGACCAGCAGTGCCTGGTGAGCGGATTAAAACTGATGTTATGGGGGTTTTTTAAAAAACTGGTCATTGCCGACCGCCTGGGAATGTTTGTAAGTTACGTGTACGAAAATCCGGCTGAAAACAAAGGATTACCGGTCATCCTGGCCACTGTCCTTTTTGCTTTCCAGCTTTACTGTGACTTCTCGGGATATACAGATATTGCCAGGGGCTCGGCACGGATACTCGGATATGACCTGATGATCAATTTCAACCGTCCCCTGATTGCCAAATCGCTGAGGGATTTCTGGAACCGGTGGCATATGTCGCTCACCACCTGGTTCCGTGATTATGTCCTTTATTCATTACCCTACATTAAAGAGAAAAAGATAGTGTTCGGAAAGATATACCGTAATCTTATCATCACCTTTCTGCTGATGGGTTTATGGCATGGCGCGGCCTGGACATTTGTGATTTTCGGTCTTTTTCATGGTGTGCTGCTTGTTTTGGAAACCATTACCGAAAATCAACGAAACAGGTTTTATGAACTTACCCGGATCAATGACCTTCCGGTTTTAAAAAATACCCTGGGAATGCTGACCACTTTCTCCATACTGGTATTTTCGCTTTTCTTTTTTAGGGCTAACAGCCTAAGCGATAGTCTATTATTATTATCGAACGCGGTTGACTTCAGTAATTTCAGGGAAACCATAGGATACATTCTAAAGGATAATGAAGTGCTTTTCGGTATGTTGATGGTAGTATGTTTGCTGGTTGCCGAATACTTGCATGAGAGGTATGACCTGATCAGGTATGTTTCTTCCAGGCCATTGATCATACGCTGGTCCGTTTATATTGGTTTCATATTTTTTGTCCTGGTTTTTGGTGTCCTGCAAAAGCAGAAATTTATTTATTTTCAGTTTTGATTTAAAATAATGTCACGTAAGTTTGCTATACGACTCATCTTATTCTTAGCACTACTGCTGGTGGTTAATTATGCATTGGACAGGTCTTTTAAGGCTTTTTCGGTACATAATACCTTAAATAATATGATGGATGGGCAATTCGCTGAATACGACGACACACTGAAATATCTTGCTTTAGGGAATTCGCATAACTGCATCAACACTCATATTCTTGAGAAAAGTTTCAACTACGGCTCACCCAGTGAAAACTTCATACAGTCCTATTACAAATTAAAGCACATTCTTGAAAAGTCAGGGAAAAAACCAGGATGTGTAATTCTCCAGGCGGATATTTCCTCATTTGGCCCGAAGATATCAAACCGTTACGAATACAATTCTTACTGGATCAGCTATATTGATTACCTGGAACTTGCAAGGATCAAAGACAGCAGGGATATTCTTACCAAATGGATGGAAGGCAGGTTTTTTTCCTATGTCGGAAACTATAAAGATATCCAGCTTTCCATTCTATACAGGATCAAGATCAGGACGCTGGAAATGTATCACGGGTACCGACCGCACAGGGATTACCGGAATTTTGCCGAAGAGACCGATAAGCAAAAGCTGGCGCGGGACAAGGCTAACCTGATCCTGTCAAAGGAATCTTATCTAGATCCCGCCATAAAGGTATATTTTGAAAAGATCCTGCAACTTTGCCAATCACATGGTGTTCGTGTAATTATGGTCCGAATGCCGATGTCAAAGGAATTCAATGAAGAAGAAGCAAAGCTGGTTCCTGCTGATAAGTTGTACACTGAAGTGGAAACCATTGCTTCCAGGTATCCTGATTTTGAAGGAATTTTTGATTACCACCTTATGTTTGTTGATCATCCGGACTACTTTTTCGATCCTGATCATTTGAACATAAAAGGATCAGACCTTTTTACAACTCAATTGGCCAAAGACCTGAAAGAGCTGGAATCAAGAGGATTTCCGGAATAAAACCGAGAATGTTTTAGCTATCCACAGCGGCCCTTTGCTGAGGAGTTTCTCACGCAAACGATAAGGTAACCTGTCAATGATCCGTGTCATCAGGTAAATAAACCGGGCATAGTAAATTCCGGGCAAAGAAAGAACAGCAATCCATAAATTAAAACCCTGGTACTTCCTTTGATAACCTGCCTGATCCGCAAATACTCCGGCCACATGATCAGCAATTCGGATTTGCCGTTCGGTCATGAACTTTTCCCAAAGGCCTATCCTGCTGGTATTTACAGGGTTAAACAAGCTTTTATGATGTTTCCGGAGAATTTCGGCCGGGTACTTTTCCTCGGCTTTTTCTTTCATTTTATAAAAATCAAAAACTTCAGGGACAAAAGGGATGTCCAGGAACTCACAAATCTTCTGTAGATGAAATCCGGGATCAGTCACCAGGTCTTCGTACCGGATGAAATAAAATGATTCGGGATATCTTTTACTGGCCTGCAAGGCTTTTTTATAAAAATACTTCCATTTAAACACGACCAGTGAAACAACCGGCAACTCAAAATCCACATTTTTGACTGATTGGTAATTATCCCGGTAGTCACGGAGGATATATACAAATTTTGCATCGGGGAAAAGCTTTTTAAGACGGTGTGTATAAATGGTATATCCATGATTTTTATCACCAATGAGCCGGATCGTTTCTTTAGGATAAAAGGAAATATGGTTCAGGTAAACGACCTGGCAAACCATGGCATATGATGTCTTTCCTTCACATGCCTGCAGATCCGACTGCAATTTAACGTGGTCGATATTCCAGGCACTGAACTGCCATTGTTTTAAAAGATCCGGATAAAACCGCCCGAGAATTTCTTTTGTCCAGAAAGTAATCTTTCCATACCGGGGATAAAGGTTCAATATGAACTGGCATTCCCATGGTATCTGGACATTGGGATGAGCATCAAATAAAGACCTGAGCAATGTGGTGCCGGTGCGGGGCCTGCCAATAATAAAGAAAAACGGGATGCGTGCTATATTCTCCATCGAAAAAGGAAAGACAGGCAAATATAACCCTTTTGAATGCATGTTAAACTTTTATGATTATTTTCGCACCGCCTTCATGCTATAATGGGCCATCCATGGAAGTCTTGTTCAACAAACCTTATATTACCGGCCGCGAGGTGCATCACCTTGCCCAGGTAGCCCTGTCAGGAAAATTATCCGGAAATGGGCCCTATACCCGGTTATGCCATGATTTCTTTGAGCAACGGTTTGGATTCAATAAGGTATTTCTGACCACTTCCTGCACCGACGCATTGGAGATGGCTGCGATACTCTGCAACATACAGCCCGGTGATGAGGTCATCGTGCCCTCATATACTTTCGTATCCACAGCCAATGCCTTCATGCTCAGAGGCGCAAAGATCCGGTTTGCCGACACCTGTGAACATTACCCGAATATTAATCCTGACTCCATCAGGGGACTGATCACGCCAAAAACCAGGGTAATCCTTGCGGTTCATTATGCCGGCATAGCGTGCGATATGGATGCAATCATGCATCTTGCAAGGCAGCATAACCTGTTTGTCGTTGAGGATGCCGCCCATGCCATTGATAGTTTCCATCTGGGTAAACCATTAGGAAGCATAGGGCATTTCGGTGCATTTTCATTCCATGAAACCAAGAATATCATCAGTGGCGAGGGTGGGATGCTGGTTGTCAATGACAAAAAATTTACCCACAGGGCAGAAATCATCTGGGAAAAAGGTACTGACCGTGCTGCTTTTTCCAGGGGTGAAGTAAATAAGTATGGATGGAAAGACATTGGCTCCTCTTTCCTCCCTTCAGAGATCACGGCTGCGATGCTTTATGCACAGCTTGAACAGTTCGATGAGATTCAAACAAAAAGGAAGAATGTCTGGCATCATTATTTTACCAAACTCAAACCTCTGGAAGAAATGAGGTTAATCAGGTTGCCTTCTCTCCCTGACTGGGCCACGGTGAACGGGAATATGTTCTTTATGATCACAAAAGACACCAAAGAACGCACTGCTTTGCTTTCTTTTCTGAAAAAAAAGGGGATCAATGCTGTTTTCCATTACCTGCCTCTTCATTCAAGTGATTTCTTCTACCCAAAACATGATGGCAGAATACTTACTTATACCGACCATTTTTCAGATTGCATCATACGGCTACCGTTCTATAATGAGATGAAGGAAACTGAAATGAACCATGTAGTTGATTCAATAAAAAAGTTTTATCTTAAGCAGTTGTAAAGACGTCTCTACACAACAGTTAGACCTTAAACCTCAAAACTTTTCTTTCACCCGCTTTCTGCCTTTCTCCGCCATCTGTTCCACCCCATCGACCGTATGACCAGCATTATAGGTTTCAAGGCAATGATCATACCATTGCAGGGCTAAAGGATAATTCTTCATCTCCTCATAAATTTTCCCAAGCTGCAATGCTGACCGGGTAGCATAAGTATAAGGCTGACTTTTACCCTGGTAAAAGACTTTATTATATTCATCAATGGCAAGACCGGGCTTGCCGGTCAACTGAAGAATCCTCCCTTTTCGGTAATGGTACTCCAGTTGATAGGCAGAATGGCTAAGTAAATCCGGGTTGATCGATATTAAGATGGAATCAGCCTGAGGGAAGTATCCACCATCGCAAAGCAGTCGTGCCTTGAGCAGGTCGGTATGCGGAATCAGTGTTGAACTACTTTCAAGGATGGCTTCACGGTCACGGACACGAATATCTTGTCCTACTGTCGCGACTTTTGCCTTGTACTCCTCATATTTCTGCAAGTTTCCCTCAATAAGGTAATAGTATGAAAGGCGGTTACAGGCATCTTTTTTGTAATCGGGAACGGTGTAGTCGTTCAGAAAAGCTTCGAGGTAAACCCGGGCATCTTTTTCCAGGTGGTCCAGTTTGGAACGGCCCGTGTTGTAAGAAAGAGCATAAAAATTGACCTGGAGTTCATCCTGGTGGATTTCTGCCAATAATTTCAGTGCCAGGTCATTTCGGTAAGCAAACAAGGCAGAATTGGCGTACAGGTATTTCACCAGGGTTACATCCAACATTTTTTTATCCTGAGAGGCCATAAACTGAAATCCCTTTTCCTCCTGATGGGTAAGCATATAACCGAGGTTGGTCAAAATCACACTTTCTTCGGCAAGGCCTGGAACATCTTTGGCTTTGTTTCCATATTCCTTTAATTGATAGATGCCTAATACGGAATCTCCGTTGAACCCAAATAAATCTGTTGCCCAACGCAAAAAGTGAGGAATAAAATCAAGGATGATGTTAAAGACTCCGGTGAGCTTCTGGTTTTGCCAGAATTGAGGATACTTTTGACGGTTTTCTTTAATACGTCTATACGAACTCAGCATCTTGGAAACCCCGCTGATCCGCGTCCCGAACTTTATCTGCGCAAGGCCGGTTTGAAACAGCATTTCGGCCTGCAGCCATGCGTTTTGAGGGGAGCCGTCGTCCATCAGGTCCATTTGTTTCATCCGCGCCTCATAGCTGTTGATCAGCTTTTCATAGATCTTTTCATCTTCGGTGACAATCAGCTCGATGGATTCGCAATAATGTTCCAGGTATATTAAATAACCATTTTGTGAGTTCGCTGCTTTTTCCCTCTGCAGGATTTCCCTGGCGGTATTGGTCTGCAGGTCGAGGATCGCCTGCATCGCATGCTGGCAGTTGGTGTTGTAATCGAAATTCGGAAGGCAGCGGAAAGTGAGAAGACAGAAGACAGAAGACAGAAGACAGAAGCGGGATCTCATGGCACTGGTTTTTTCTTCTGCAGATCTTCTGCAAGCTTCCGGTAATAGTTGGATTTCGCCAAATCTCCTTTCATCTGGTAATATTTACTTAGGAAGATGGAAGCATCCGGCGGTGCGCCCAGCTCGACAGCCTTCTCATAATACCTGATCCCGCTCAGGGTATCCTTTTGGAAAATAAAGTAATTACCGATATTAACATAAGGCAGAGACTCTTTGGGGGCAATCCGCATGATTTCCTGGTTCATCTTAACGGCTTCCTTGAATTCGCCAAGCCCGTAATAAATATTAGCCAGGCGCGAACGGGTATTGACAGAACCTGAATCAAGGACAAGGCTTTTCTGCAGGAAATCGATAGCACGGGTATAGTCCTTCTTTCCTTCATAGGTTAGTCCGAGATTAAAATAGGTCATCGGATCATCCGGTTCAATTCTGAGCGTCTTGTTAAAATAATAAATTGCCGTGTCATAATTTTTGTAGACCCGGGAATAGATAATCCCCAGATTACGGTATGGTGAACTGGCTTCAGGCAGGATCTCTATTGCCCTTTCCCAATGGCCGATGGCTTCTTTCACCAATGGATCGACAAATTTCAAAACATTCACAGGTTTGGCGAGTTCACGGTTTACATTTTTCATGATCTCATTAGCGTAGAGGTCGTTACCTTTAAAGGAATCATAGAGGTAGGGCATGTCAGCCTTATAAAGGGAATACTCGGTCCGCCATTGCTGGTTCCTGATAAAGGTCTTTGCGGAGTATGGGATGAGGATCAATGTCGTCACACCCAGAATGGCTATTGTTTTAATTCCCGGGAGCCTTTTTATTGCAGGGTTGTGGAAAAATAACCTGAAAATAAAATACGCGAGTATAAGACTAAAGGCAAAAGAAGGGACGAGAAGGAACCTTTCAGCGATGATGCCTGGCACCGGTTTCACCAGGTTGGAGAACAAGAAGATAGAAGTTAGGTAAACCAGGATTGCAAAAGAGAGGATATGCTTTTGCCGGAGTTTGAGGATGGCATAAATGAGGAGTCCCAGGTGGAAAAGAATAGCAAGGATGACCCAGATGTTGGAAAAATTAATATCCGGGAACAGGTTATACCCATAATAGTACCGAAGTGGATGTGGCAAAATCAGCAGGCGCAGGGAATAGTACAGGGTGAAACCGGCGTAAGCAATATGGTTCAGGAAACCTCCTTCAACTGAAAGCGGGTTCTCCAGCATCGCCAGGGTCCTGTCATGCGGAGGCAGGTAAAGGAATGGTCCGAAAACCGCCAACAATGAGATCAGCGTGATCAGCAATGAGATCCTGATGACCGTTCTGACCTCCAGATCAGTGAAAAAGTAGAGCGATAGCGGGATGATGAAGAAAAATGCTGCTGCCGTGGGTTTTGCCAAAGCTGAAAGAAAAAACATCCCCATTGCCCAATAGATATGTTTGTTCTTCCCCGTATCGGCATAACGGATGGATTGGTCCAATGCCAGCAAACCAAAGAGCAGCATGAAAAGTTCATCCCTGTTTTTCAGGCTGGCGACAACTTCAGTATGGATCGGATGGGCTGCGAATAAAAGGGTTATGATGAATGGAAAAAGATAATGATAATCCCGGAGCAGTCGCCTGAGTATTTTAAATAACAAGAGAACAATGATCAGGTAGAACATTACATTGAACAAATGGCTGATATAAGGGTTTTTCCCGAAGAACTGGTATTCGATGGCAAAGGATGACCGGATTAAAGGCCGGTAACCAAAGCTTTTATTATCTTCCGAAGAATAAAGTGTCGTAAAAATCCTGGGAATGGCTTTTATCCCCTGTTCGAAATCAGGATTGTTCTTGGCAATGTTATAATCATCCAGGTTATAGTAATTTCTAACGGTATTGATATTAAGGCCAATAGTCACAGTGGCAAGGATGAAGATTAAGATCAGGTAGAGGGTTTTGTCGGAAATGCCCGGTTTTAGTGTCTTTTGAACCTGTGGCTTTTGTTTTTTGCTCCCCATCTTTGGAAATTTTTAAGAGTGCAAAGTAAAGCAATTTAAAGTTAAGAGAATAGCACCGGCACTTTGGCCTGTGCCAGCACATGCCGCCGGTCGGGACGGTTTTTCATTAGGTTGGTTCACAAAGAGGACTTTTTAAACAGCTTCCAGTACCGGAAAATCCAATAAAAATAAAAGGGAAGCCTGAACTAGTATTGGGCTGCTTCGTAATTACTGATTGCTGCCTCCAGGCCGTCGATCAACTTTTTGGAAACTTTTCTCGGGTTCTTTTCTTTGATCTTGTTAAGGGCTTTCAGCGCCATTCCGCCAAATTCGGTTAGACCGGAAGGATTCTTGTCGTAATCAAAGCTGCCGATACACCAGGCCATTTTTGCCTGCAACTCAGCTGTTTCGGGAAGATTCAGTTTTTCAAGGGTTTCGAGGGCATTCTGGCACTCGTTTCTCAGCCTGTCATTAATTTCATTAGCCATATCTATAAGGATTAATGGTTTATATTATTCTAAAAAGGCTGCAAAAGTACAACTTTTTTTCAAAGTGACAATCATCATCCCATAAGTTTCTCTACCTCATCAACCGTCTTTGGTATGGGTTTTCCCAGAACGCGATGGCCATCGGCGGTGACCAGGATATCATCTTCGATCCGTATTCCGCCAAAATCTTTATAAGTTTCGACCTTGTCGTAATTGATATATTCTGTGTGTTTCCCTTCTTTCCGCCATTGGTCGATGAGGGCGGGGATAAAGTAGCAGCCCGGCTCATCTGTCAGGACGAAGCCTGGTTCAAGCTTTCTGGCAAGACGGAGGAAAGCCAGGCCGAATTGGTCGCTGCGGCTGACTGTTTTGTCATAGCCTATGAAATTTTCACCAAGCCCTTCCATGTCATGGACATCCAGGCCGAGCATATGTCCCAGTCCGTGCGGGAAGAAGAGGGAGTGGGCACCTTTGGCTACTGCCTCGTTCACATCGCCTTTCATCAGCCCCAGGTCTTTAAGGCCGGAGGCAATAGTTTTTGCCGCCAGCAGGTGGATTTCCTTGTAGTAAACACCTGGCTTTATCGCTTTAATAGCCTCCATATTGGCTTTCAGGACGACTTCATAGATCTCTTTCTGCCGCTGGTTAAATTTACCACCGACCGGGACTGTACGGGTAATATCGCTGGCATAATGCAATGCCGATTCACAACCTGCATCGATAACCATCATCCGGCCTTCTTTCAGGATATTGCCATGGTAATGGTTATGCAATGTCTGGCCGTCGACGCTTAAAATAACAGGGAACGATACCGGGCCACCATGTGAAATTGCAATGCCTTCAATAGCTCCTGCGATCTCTTGTTCGATAACTCCCTGCTTAGCCATCTTCATTCCTGTGGTGTGCATGATATAAGCCACATCCACTGCACGTTCAATCTCCCTGATCTCCACATCTTCCTTAATAGAGCGCATGCTCACTATACCACGTATCAGTTCTTCGGAAATAAAATTCTTCACGTGCGAATGATGCACCCTCAGCAGGCTTTCAAGCCAGACAAGCACTTCGCCGCGATATGGCTTAACAATATGCACTTTTCTGCCTTTCGCCAGGGCGTCTTTCACGAATGCCTCCAGTTTTGAAAGCGGATCAGTATGTTCAATTCCGGCCTTGGCAGATTGTTCCTTCACCGAGGGTTGGAAACCCATCCATATGATATCGTCCATCTCCACATCATTTCCGAAGATATAATCCCGGTTGTTATCCACATCGATAATCCCGGCAAAATCGGGATGGTCAAGGCCGAAATAATAGAGGAAATTGCTGTCCTGCCGGTAATGGTAGGTGTTGGCGGCATAATTCATGGCTGCTTCGGGGTTGCCGGGCAAAAGAACGATGCCGGAAGAAACGAGCGAGCGGAGCTTATTACGGCGGGAGGAATAGACTTTTGATTCGAACATGTTTGAGTGAATTAAGTTAAGATTGTAAAAATAGAGAACTTTCCTGAAAGAACGAAAGAGAGAGATCAGATATTCGATATGCGAGATTTTTAGACCTTATTTCGAATATCTAATATCGTTCTTTCATTCTTTCGTTCTTTTTTTCTTCCCGGGCCGGGTATATTTTTCATTTTATCCGATAAACAAATAAAACGCTATGAGAAAGGAAATGGAAAACCGGTTAATCAACTTTGCCGTTGATCTTTTTGAAATGTCGAAGGATCTTAGCAATAGCTTTGTCGCGACACATCTTGCTAATCAAATACTAAGGTCCTCAACTGGCGCGGCACTGAATTTTGCTGAAGCTCTTTCAGCAGAATCCAGGAAGGATTTTATTCATAAAACCAGCATTGTCCTGAAAGAACTCAGGGAGTCCAATGTCAATCTTCGAATTATCTCAAGGATGAAAATCTGTAAGGATGAAATTAGAATAGATAATGCCATCCGGGAAAGCGAAGAACTTGTTTCAATTTTTTACAGATCGATTGAAACGGCAAAAAAGAATGCCACTGAAGTCACTAAAGGACGGTGAAGAAACAATGAAAGAGAAAACTAAAGAGAGAGTGAAAGAGCGATATTTGATATTCGATATGCGAGATTTTTTGTGCCTCATTTCGAATATCTAATATCAAATATCTTTCTTTTGCTCTTTCATAATCAATTCGACCTCCTCCGCTTCAACTGGAATCCCTGCCGTAAGATCAACAGGCTCTTTTTCCGTGATCAGATAATTGTTCTCAAGCCTTATCCCTATCTTTTCCTCCCGGATATAAAGGCCTGGCTCGAAGGTGAAAACCATGCCGGGGCGGAAAGGCTCGAACTTCGATCCGACGTCGTGCACGTCAAGCCCCAGGAAATGTGAAACACCGTGCATGAAATACTTTGTGAACAACGGCTTGTCAGGATCCTGCTTTTGGACATCTTCCCTGCTAAACAGGCCCAGCCCGATCATTTCTTCTTCCATCAGTTTGTTGACTTCTTTATTAACCTGGTCGATGGTATTTCCCGGGACCAGCAAGCAGCCGGACTGGCGCAATATGCGCAGTACGGCATTATAACAGGCCCGCTGCCGATTGGTGAAACGGCCATTTACGGGAATGGTCCGGGTCATGTCGGCAGCATAATGACCATATTCAGCGCCGAAATCCATCAGCAGCAGCTCGCCATCCTTACATTCACAGCTATTCTCGATGTAATGCAGCGTGCAGGCATTCTCACCTGTTGCAATGATGGGATGGTAAGCCGATCCCACAGCACCCCGGAACAGGAACTCGTGTGTGAGTTCAGCTTCAACTTCATATTCTTTGACCCCTGGTTTTACAAATTTCAGTATCCTCTGAAAAGCTTTACCGGTAAGATCAATAGCTTTGCTGATCAACCCAATCTCTTCATCAGTCTTGATCGTCCGTAAGGGGTATATTAACGGGGCAGCCCTGCGGTATTCATGATTAGGAAATTTCTCCCTGATCTCCCTGGCAAAACGCAGGTCACGGTAAGGAACATCAGTGGAAAACTTCGGGTATTCTATTGAATTCAGGTAAACTTTTTCCGCAAATGACATCGCTTCGGTAAGGACGACATCGAACTGGTCCAGCCATTTCACTTTAGCCACTCCTGAGATTTCCACAGCTTCTTTCCCTGAATACTTGTGCCCTTCCCACGTCTGCAACGACTCATTGGGCTCGATCAGGAACAGCACTTCACGCAATTCGGGATTCGGGCAATCAGGAAAAAGCATCAGAATGGTCCTTTCCTGGTCGATGCCGGTCAGGTAGAAAAGATCGGATTGCTGACGGAACCGGAATGTCTGGTCTCCATTTCTCGGAAAAACATCATTGGAATGAAAAATAGCCAGGCTGACCAGATCCATTTTTTCAACGAAATTCTTCCTGTTATTAACAACAAAATCAGCATTTATCTTTATCTTCTTCATTATCAGGGAAAATATTATTTATACTGATTAAAAATTTTAAGATTTGATTTTTCAAAAATAGGTAATTTCGTATTTTAATTAAATTTGTTAATCAATTCACAATAATTTTTTAGCACCTGATAAACAATAACTGGTCAGTTATTCAAAAAATTTTTCGATTATGAGTAAGTTTCTTAGATTCTCCTCGCTAACCAAAAAATTCATAATGGCTTTCGCGGGGGCTTTCCTGATGGTTTTCCTCGTCGTGCACCTGGGCATCAATCTTTTCATCATCCCTATCACTGCTAATCACAAGGAAATTTTCCGGGAAGCGGTTTATTTTATGACTACCAACCCGCTGATAAAAGTTATAGAGATCTTCCTCTTTGGAGGATTTATCATCCATATTATATTTGGGATAATCCTGCAGATCCAGAACTGGATGGCCAGGCCGGTAAGGTATAAGAAAGAAGGATGGTCGCATACGTCTTTCTTCTCCAAGTTCATGATCCACACTGGCGTTGTGATCGGCGTTTTTCTAACCATTCACCTCATGAACTTTTACCTGGTCAAGGCTGGAATAACCAGCGCTCCCGAGGGAACGGCAAGGGTCACGGATGACCATGATTTTTACAGCATGGCATTCAACCTTTTTACCAATAAGACCTATTCCATCATTTACATCGTATTGATCGTCCTGCTGGGATTTCATCTCAACCACGCTTTGCAATCCGCATTCCAGTCACTCGGGCTGGATCATCCGAAATACACCCCGTTTATCAAAGCTGTGGGTGACTTTTATTCCATCGTGATTCCATTAGGCTTCTGCCTGATCCCGCTGTATTTCCTTATTTATTATTAATTACAAGTCTGACAAATTAATTTTCCGGAATTATGACCCAATTGAATTCAAAGATACCGTCCGGCCCTCTTGCTGAAAAGTGGACATCTTATAAAGCTTCTCAAAACCTGGTTAACCCTGCCAATAAGCGCAAGCTTGACATCATCGTGGTTGGAAGCGGACTGGCTGGGGCCGCCGCCGCAGCCAGTCTAGGGGAACTGGGTTTTATAGTGAAGTGTTTCACTTATCACGACAGTCCCCGCCGGGCGCACAGCATCTCTGCCCAGGGAGGGATCAATGCTGCCAAGAACTACCCTAATGATGGCGACAGTGTCTACAGGTTGTTTTATGATACGATCAAAGGGGGCGATTACCGCTCGAGGGAAGCAAATGTTTACCGTTTAGCAGAGGTCAGCAATGCAATTATCGACCAATGTGTGGCCCAGGGCGTTCCATTTGCCCGTGAATATGGCGGTTTGCTGGACAACCGTTCCTTTGGAGGAGCTTTAGTGTCACGTACATTCTATGCGCGCGGGCAAACCGGACAGCAATTGCTCCTCGGGGCATACGGCGCCTTGAGCAAAGAGATCCACAAGGGTTCGGTGACCATGCACACCCGCCGCGATATGATGGACCTGGTCATTGTCGATGGCAGGGCCCGCGGCATCATCGTCCGGAACAACGTGACCGGCGAAATAGAACGTCATTCGGCGCATACAGTCATTCTTGCTACCGGCGGTTATGGTAACGTGTTCTTTCTGTCTACGAACGCCATGCATTGTAACGCTAGTGCTATCTGGCAGGTTTATAAGAAGGGCGCTTTCTTCGGAAATCCATGCTTTACGCAGATTCACCCGACCTGTATCCCGGTTCACGGTGAATACCAGTCGAAACTCACCCTGATGAGTGAAAGCCTCCGAAATGACGGCCGTATCTGGGTCCCCGCAAAAAAGGAAGATGCCGAAAAGATCCGAAAAGGAGAAATCAAACCAAAAGATATACCTGAAGAAGACCGTGATTATTATCTGGAAAGAAGATACCCGGCATACGGCAACCTCAGTCCCAGGGATATTTCATCCCGTGCTGCCAAAGAACGGTGCGATGCAGGCTTCGGAGTTGGCTCAACCGGCCTCGCAGTTTACCTCGACTTTGCCGATGCAATTAAACGGCTTGGAAAGGGAGTGATAGAGGCGCGGTATGGCAACCTTTTCCAGATCTATGAGAAAATCGTGGATCAGAATCCTTATGAAACCCCTATGATGATTTACCCGGCAGTCCATTATACGATGGGCGGCACATGGGTGGACTATGAGTTGCAAAGCACGATCCCCGGCCTGTTCATCGGCGGCGAAGCCAATTTCTCCGATCATGGCGCCAACCGTCTCGGGGCTTCAGCACTGATGCAGGGGTTAAGTGATGGCTATTTCGTCCTGCCTTACACCATCCAGAATTACCTGGCTGACCAGTTCAAGGTTTCGCGCTTCTCAACCGACCTGCCGGAATTTGTTGCAGCGGAAAAGGATGTTCGTGACCAGATTAACCGCCTGATGAGTATAAAAGGCAGTAAATCGGTCGACACTTTCCACCGCGAATTGGGTAAGATCATGTGGGAAAATGTCGGCATGGCCCGCAATAAAGAAGGGCTGGAAAAAGCTATCAAGCTAATACCCGAGTTACGTGCAGAATTCTGGAAAGATGTCCGTATCCCAGGAACAGCCGACGAATTAAACCCCGAGCTTCAGAAAGCAACCCGCCTGGCCGACTTCCTTGAACTGGGAGAGCTGATGGCCCTGGATGCATTGAAACGTGAGGAAAGCTGCGGCGGGCACTTCCGGGAAGAATACCAGACACCGGAGGGCGAAGCATTGAGAAATGATAAAGATTTTACCTATGTGGCTGCCTGGGAATACAAAGGACCCGACAAAGCACCTGAACTTCATAAGGAAAAACTCAATTTTGAATATATAGAAGTAAAACAACGAAACTATAAATAAACAAAATCCATCACTTAAACCTTAAAACTTAACCCTTAAAACTAAAATTAGTATGGATTTGACATTAAAAATATGGCGGCAGGAAAACGCGAAAGCGAAAGGCCGTTTTGTAACTTACCAGGTTTCTGATATCTCTCCTGATTGCTCTTTCCTTGAAATGCTCGACATCCTGAACGAAAGCCTTGTGGATAAATTCGAGATGCCAATCGGGTTTGAGCATGATTGCCGGGAGGGTATCTGCGGGACATGCAGTCTTTACATCAATGGCCGGCCTCATGGCCCTGACAAGGGTATCACGGTTTGCCAGATGCACATGCGGCGGTTTAAAGACAGATCGACAATTGTTATCGAACCATTTCGTGCCAGAGCTTTCCCGGTGCTGCGTGACCTGATGATCGACCGTTCGGCTTTCGATGCAATTATACAGGCCGGGGGATATGTGTCAATAGCTACCGGCAACGCTCCTGATGCACACGCTATGCCAGTCGAAAAGTATAAATCAGATCTGGCCATGGATGCCGCTTCCTGTATCGGATGCGGCGCCTGTGTGGCAGCCTGTAAAAACGCTTCGGCCATGCTGTTTGTTTCGGCCAAAATATCCCAGCTGGCATTACTGCCGCAGGGTAAGGTTGAAGCCAACAAACGGGCCCAGGCGATGGTGGCGAAAATGGATAAACTCGGCTTCGGCAACTGTACCAATACCTATGCCTGTGAAGCAGAATGCCCAAAGGAGATTAAAGTAACCAACATTGCACGCATGAACCGGGAATTTTTCTCTGCCAAGGTTTGCGGGGAGAAAGAGGTTGTGCGTTCCGGCGGAGCTGGTTAAAAAGATTGAGAAAGAAGTCTTGCTGTGAAATTTTATTTCATTAAACTTGTAGTACGGCAAATGTCGTACTATAATTTTTTTTAAAACATTGCTTTTCAAGAACATCACCGGCCAAAATGAAATAAAGCGGAGGCTTATCCAAACGGTCCATGAAAACCGGGTGAGTCACGCCCAATTATTTTTTGGCCCTGAAGGCTCCCGTAAACTGGCCCTGGCTATTGCCTATGCCCAGTTCATCAATTGCCGCAACCGCACATTCGATCCTGAAAGCCCGGGAGGCGGCGATGCATGCGGTGTTTGTCCATCGTGCATTAAATTTGCCAAGCTGATCCATCCGGATCTCCACTTTATCTTTCCGGTGGCAACTACGAAAGAAGTGGAACGTAACCCGGTCAGCAAAGATTTTATTAAAACCTGGCGCGAAGTAGTTCTGGAAAACGACTTCCGGCTGAACCTGAACGACTGGTACAAAGCTGCCGGGTTCGAAAAAAAACAGGGCATCATCAATGCTGAAGACTGCAGTGAAATTCTAAGGACACTCAGCTACAAAAGCTATGAATCGGAATTTAAGGTGATGATCATCTGGATGGCTGACCGGCTCTTTCATGCAGCAGCGCCGAAAATCCTTAAAATACTCGAAGAGCCGCCTGATAAATCACTTTTCATCCTGATCACTGAAAATCCTGAAAAGATAATCAGCACTATTCTATCCCGAACCCAAACCATTAAAATCACCAGGCTCCAGGATGAAGACATCATGCAGGAACTTACCGGTAAGCTTGGCTGCCCGCCGGAAGATGCACGGCGGATAGTCCCCCTGACCGATGGAAACCTTACCAGGGCAGTCAAAATCTTTAAGAATGACGAGGATGAGCTTTTCTATCTTGAAAAATTCGTGGCCTGGATGCGGCTTTGCTATAATAACGATTTAGCTAAAACTATGGAATTTGCCGGAGAGATCGGAAAGCTTGGCAGGGAGAAACAAAAAAACTTCCTTGCCTATGCTGAACGGATCATTCGCAATGCTTTACTGATCAACTATAAAAATCCCCACCTGGCCAGCCTTAACCAGGAAGAAAAAGATTTCCTGGTTAAATTCGGTAAATTCATCGATCACACGAATATCCTGAGCTTTGCAGAAGAATTGGAAAAGGCCCAATATCATATTGAGCGCAACGCCAACCCCAACATTTTATTTATGGATCTTACCATGACCATTACGATTTTGCTGATGACTGGCGGGAAAACCGAGACAAAAAGTTGATCATCATTATTTGTTAACTTTGTCGAAATTTGCATTTAATGGAAGAAGAAAAAAAACATATATGCAATAACGCTTTTTTATCACGCGGATGCCCTTTCAATCCCAAAATGTACGACAGCAACCAGCACACCTACAGGCCTGGTTGTGCCAAGCTGGACAGCACTGACTGGCTGAAAGATATTGATTTACCTCCGGGACAAAAGCAGTTTGGTTGTGTCGAGATCAGGTTCAAAAACAGCAGGAAAGAATTCTACAGGATCAATACGGAATACGACATTAATGAAAGGGATATAGTCGCAGTAGAAGCTTCTCCCGGGCATGATATCGGGATAGTCACCCTTGGAGGCGAAGCATGCCGGATCCAGATGAAGAAAAAGGGTATTGACCCGGCTTCAGAAAATATCAAAAAAGTTTACCGTAAGGCAAGGGCGACTGATATTGAGAAATGGATCACTTCAGTGGAATCAGAAGACACTACGATGTTCAGATCACGCCAGACTGCTGATGAACTGGAACTGGATATGAAGATAAGTGATGTGGAATACCAGGGCGATGGTACGAAAGCGATCTTTTATTATACTGCTGACGAACGGATTGATTTTCGGCATTTGATCAAAATATTAGCTGAATTATTCCGGGTCAGGATTGAGATGAGGCAGATTGGCGTGCGCCAGGAAGCAAGCCGGCTCGGTGGGATCGGCTCTTGTGGCCGCGAATTGTGCTGTTCTACCTGGCTCTCCAAGTTCCAGTCGGTCACAACTCAGGCCGCCCGCGTTCAGCAGCTTGCACTGAACCCGCAGAAACTGGCCGGACAATGCAGTAAACTCAAGTGTTGCCTTAACTATGAATATGATGTTTATGTGGATGCACTGAAAGAATTTCCTGATATCAGGGTGGTCCTGAAAACTAAAAAAGGCCTGGGTCTCCACCAAAAAACCGAGGTCTTTAAAAGGGTAATGTGGTACGCTTACGAAGGAGATGAGTTAAATATGATACCATTACCTTTGGACCAGGTCAAAGAAATCATGATCTTGAATGCCAACGGAAAATCGCCTGAAAAACTCGAAGACTTTGTCCAGAAAAAAGATTCCAAGTCGGATTTTGAAAATGCAGCAGACCAGTTCGAACTTAACCGCTTTGACGGGAAAAAATGATCATGAGCAATAGTCGGATCAGTGCGATCGATAATCTTCTCACCCTGACATCAGGCAAGCTGATGGGCCTGTTATTGCCTTTTATATTGCTTTGTCTGGCGGGTTGTGATTCCAGGACCATTTATGATAATACTAAAAGGATCCGGGATGACGTTTGGAAATCGGATCAGATCATCAGGTTTGATGTGCCACTGGAGGATACGGTGAACATTTACAAGTTTTATCTTAACCTGCGGCATACGACAAATTACCGGTATGCCAATATATTCCTGTTCATCAGCACTACCTTTCCTGATGGTACTGCAGCCCGGGATACCGTGGAATGCATCCTGGCCGACCCTTCAGGTAAATGGGTGGGAAAAGGTATCAGCAATGTCCGGGATAACCAGATGTTACTGAGAAGAGGATTAAGGTTTCCACAGAAGGGAAAATATATTTTTGAATTTGAACAGGCTATGCGCGAACCTGACCTGGAAGGGGTCATGGATATCGGTCTGCGCATTGCCAGGGAATAAAATCAACCAGATCAAAAATGCGGGGCAAAAAAAACGGACATACAAAATGGCATCAGCATTACCTGGCCAGGTTCTGGATGCTTTACGGGCTATTTTTAATATTCGTTTTTATTTTTTTTATCGGCATCGCCAACAACTTGTTCGGTCCGATGCCTTCATTCGAGGAACTGGAAAACCCAAAGACCAACCTGGCAACGGAGATCTATTCTTCCGATAATAAGCTGATCGGCACCTATTACGTCGAAAACCGCTCCAATGTTGAATACAGCGAACTTCCGCCCCATTTAGTCCAGGCATTGCTTGCCACTGAAGATATCCGTTTTGAGAAGCATTCCGGGATCGACCTCAAAGCCTTGTTCCGGGTGGCTTTCGGCTTGGTTACGGGGAATAGCAAGGGAGGCGGCAGTACATTAACGCAGCAGCTTGCAAAAAACCTGTTTCCCCGTGAAAGAAACCTTTCCAAGCCCCAACTGATCATGCGTAAATTCAAGGAATGGATTACATCGATAAGACTCGAAAGAAACTATTCCAAACAGGAGATACTGGCAATGTACCTGAATACGGTTGATTTCGGGAGCCAGTCGTGGGGTATCAAAATTGCGGCAAAAACATTTTTTAATAAACCGGTTGATTCGCTAAAGGTTGAAGAATCCGCTCTCCTGGTGGGCGTTATCAATGCCCCGACCTGGTATAGCCCGGTGCGTAACCCGGAAAGATCATTCGAAAGGAGAAACCGTGTCCTGAAGCAAATGGAACGGTATGATTTTATTACTGAAGCGGTTTTTGATTCAGTGACCCAAATCCCTCTCAACATGAACGAATTTGGTTTGCGCGGTCATTCAACGGGCCTGGCGACTTATTTCAGGGAAATCCTCCGGATGGAAATGAAAGATTGGTGCAACACTCATTTTAAATCAGACGGGACTTCCTATGATTTATATAAAGACGGAATAAAGATCTACACCACGATCGATTCACGACTGCAGAAATATGCAGAAGAAGCATTGATTCAGCACCTCAGGAACGAACTTCAGCCGGCTTTTTTCAAACATTGGAGGGGATATCCCAATGCTCCCTTCGTTTTTGACCCGGAAGTGGCCACTGCTGAGACCAGGAGCCTGTTAGATCAGGCCATGCGGCGATCCGGCAGGTATATGCAGCTTAAGGATGAAGGTGTTCCGGCCGATTCCATCAGGTTGATCTTTAATACCCGGGTAAAAATGAGGGTTTTCTCATGGAAAGGGCCTGTTGATACGATCATGACACCGATGGATTCGATCCGGTATAGTAAGTTTTTCCTCCAGGCAGGCCTGATGTCGATGGATCCACATACCGGTTATATCCTTGCCTATGTCGGCGGGATTGATTACCGGTTTTTTCAGTACGATCATGTTAAGCTCAGCAAAAGGCAGGTGGGATCGACCTTTAAACCATTCCTCTATTCCCTGGCCATGCAGGAAGGCGAGTTCACTCCCTGCTCAAAGGTCGCTAACGTGCAATATTCCGTAGAACTTCCTGACGGGACAATATGGGCGCCTCAAAATACTTCTAAAAAAAGGATCGGTGAGGAAGTTACTCTGAAATGGGCATTAGCCAATTCCAACAACTGGATTTCGGCCTTTCTGATAAAAAGATATTCTCCCCAGTCGGTGATTAAAATGGCCCGCAAAATGGGCGTGACTTCAGATCTTGATCCCGTGCCTTCCCTTGCCCTTGGCTCTTCCGATATCTCACTCTACGAAATGGTCGGTGCATTCAGTACTTTTCCCAATAAGGGCGTTTATATCAAACCTATGATGGTCACGCGTATTGAAGATAAATATGGCAACGTCATTGAATCATTCGTTCCCGAAAAGCAGGAGGCCATGAGTGAAGAGACGGCTTACCTGATGCTGGACCTGATGAAAGGCGTTGTGCAGTCCGGAACTGGTATCCGCTTAAGGTTAAAATATAGCCTTAATAATCCAATAGCCGGGAAAACAGGGACAACTCAGAATCAGTCTGATGGCTGGTTTATTGGCATCACCCCCGACCTTGCCACGGGCGTATGGGTGGGCGCTGAAGACCGGAGCGTCCACTTCAGGACTATCAGCCTGGGGCAGGGAGCCAATATGGCCCTGCCAATCTGGGCCCTTTATATGCAGAAAGTATTAGCCGACAAAACCTTGCAAATCAGTAAAGGGGATTTTGAAAGGCCCGTCCAACCCCTTTCAGTGCAGCTTGACTGTGATAAATTTGAGAAAGACCAGGAATACCTGGATGAAGAACTCGAAATAATGGAATTTTAGGCCATCTTCATGAAAGAGATGCTAAAAAAATCCTTCTCTTACATGGGATGGGATAAGATTGCTCTTCTAATCATCCTGACCGGAATGATCTGGACAAACCTATATTATAAATTCTGGACAAATCCAAGGCGTATTATCGTTCATGATGTGATTCTTTATTATCAATACCTGCCAGCAACAATCATCTACAAAGATATCAGCATGTCGTTTGCCGAGAAAAACCAGGAATTTTTTAAAGATAAAATCTGGGCCCAAAAAATGCAGACAGGCAGGTCAGTCGGTAGAATGACGATGGGCCTGGCAGTATTGTATTCACCATTTTTTTTGATAGCCCATGGATTAGCAGGACCTTTGGGGTACCCGCCAGATGGTTTTTCTGAACCTTACCTGATTGCCCTGATTTTTTCAAGTGTGATATATGCCATGTTGGGCTTATTTCTTCTTTTAAAACTTCTGAGGAAATATTTTGCCCGGAATGTAATTGCCATCAGCCTGCTGGCAATCGGCTTAGGGACAAATCTTTATTGCTATACCACGATTTCAGCATCAATGTCGCATGCTTACAGCTTTTTCCTGTTTGCAGCCTTTATATACGTTTTGGATTCCTGGATAGCAAAACCATCCTGGGGAAATTCCCTCTTAATAGGTTTAATTGGAGGCCTCATCATCCTTGTAAGAATTTCCAACGGGATAATATTTATTCTTCTTCCTTTATGGCACGTTGATTCGGTTCACGCTTTTAAGAGCCGCCTTAAACTCCTATTCTATAAGCCGCTGAATTTTATTTTGATTTTATTTTTTGCGTGCCTGGTTTTTACTCCGCAGATAATCTACTGGAAATATGTTACAGGTGAATATTTTTATTACAGTTATGGGGGTGAGCGGTTTTTCTTCAATGACCCGGTCTTTCTGAAGGGCCTGTTCTCTTACCGAAAGGGGTGGCTGGTTTACACACCTGTTATGGCTTTTGCTCTGATAGGCATTATTGTCCTGTTCTTCCGTAACCGGAAATTTTTCTGGCCGGTTGCGGTTTTTACCGTGCTGAATCTTTATATTGTATGGTCATGGTGGTGCTGGTGGTACGGTGGCAGTTTCGGACAACGAGCCCTGATAGAATCCTATGCTGTGCTATCTATCCCGCTTACAGCATTCACGAAATATATTTTTGAAAAAAAAATGATATTCCGGTTTTTCTTCTTTTTCATCATAGCGTGCTTGATTAGCCTGAATATCTTTCAGACAGGGCAGTATCGTAAAGGGATTATTCACTGGGATGCCATGAATAAAAAAACTTACTGGGATTCTTATATTCGGCGAAATTTCAGGCCGGGATTTGATGGTATGCTTGATAAACCCGATTATGAAGCCGCTTTAAAAGGCGACAGGTAAAATATGATAATTAAAGCAAATTAAATTTCTGATGACACAAATAAATCCCGAAGTGACTGTTATTATTCCGCTTTATAATGAAGAAGCCGGGATAGAAGCACTGCTTGAAAAGATAATAGCGTTGAAATTTCACGAATTGTATGAAGTCATGGTCATCAATGACGGTTCTTCCGATCATTCGCTTGAAGTGGTGAAAAAATACCCGGTCAAGGTTTTTTCGCACAGTGTCAATAAAGGATACGGCGCTGCGTTAAAAACCGGCATTCGCAAGGCCAACGGGGAGAAGGTCGTGATCCTCGACAGCGATGGCCAGCACGATCCCGCCTATATCCCACAAATTATCAAAATGCTTGACGATAATGAAATGGTTATCGGGACAAGGGATAAAGAATCCTTCCAGGTGCGTACCCGCCAGGTTGGCAAAAGAGCGATAAGATGGATTGGTGAATACCTCGTGGAACAAAAGCTTCCGGACTATAATTCCGGTTACCGCGGATTCAATAAAGAGCTGATCAAAGGCATGCTCCATATCATGCCCAATGGCTTTTCTTTCTCGACTACATCTACGCTTGCTTTCCTTAAAGAGGGTTATTCCATAGGTACCATTCCCATTAAAGTCGAAGAAAGGGTCGGCCGGTCGAGTAATGTCAAATTTTTTAAAGATGGTGCGAAGACCATCATGCTGATCCTGCGCATCATTATGCTCTTTAATCCCCTTAAGATCTTTTTTCCTGCCAGTTTCATCATTACTTCAGCGGGGATAATTTATGGTATATACGGCTACCTGATAGCCGAAAGATTTTCTAACGGAGCTATCGTCCTCACTATTTTGGGGATGTTTCTGTTTTTCATCGGCCTCGTAGCCGACCAGATCTCTATTATGAACAGAAGATAATGATGATGAATCCCTGGACCGATCAGGAGGTGGAAGCACACTGGGATAGTGTTTCGGAAATTTACGTTACGGAAAACGAGAAAGTAAAAGAAACACACGACCAGCGTTTCCGGGAAAGCATTACGCATTTGGAGCTTAGGTCCGGTATGAAAATTCTCAATATTACCAGCCGTGATGCGGAAGCCACCGACTATATCAACCGTGCCATGCCAGAAGTAAAGGTAATTAATGCTGAAATCTCTTTCGGGCTCATGGGGGTTGCGGAAAAACTAAGGCCTTCCGTAACGCAGGTGAAACTGGAGACCTACTCTTCCCTGCCGTTTAATGATGGGGAATTTGACGGGGTCCTTAGCCTGGAAACGCTGGAACATGTATCAGAACCTCTGAGGTTCCTTCAGGAGTTGCACCGGGTTTCGACAGATGATGCGCGGTTAGTTTTAAGTTGTCCTCCTGCTACCAGCGAATTGCCTTACAGGGTTTATACGGCATTTTTTGGCGGCCATGGGGAAGGACCTCACAGGTTTCTGTCATCTAAAGAAGTTAAAAAGATGCTTAAAGAAACAAAGTGGAATTTACTGGCTCATAAAGGCACGATTCTGATCCCGGTTGGTCCGGGCTGGCTGCAAAAACTGGGCGAAAAAATTATCGACCGGATGCAGGGAACCTTTATAGCCGAGTTGGGGATAAGACAATTTTACGTTTGTGAGAAAGCCTGAAAATATCAAGGATGTCATCCGGTATGGCTTATGCAACCGATGTGGAAGTTGTGCTGGCCTTTCCGGAGGCAAGATCGTTTTCAGCGACCGTACAGGGAAATATCTTCCCTTAATCAGGGAACCGCTCGATGAAACGACTTCTCGTTTAGTGTGGGAAGCATGCAGCGGAAAAGGATTTGATTTCCCGAAGCAACGACAGTCAGTTTTCGGAGACCCTGAAGGTCACCCTTTCATCGGCCATTATAAGAAAATTTATATTGGCAATTCGACAGATCCTGAAATCCGCCTCAATGCGGCCAGTGGAGGTATCATTTCGGCTGTGCTGATCTGGTTGCTGGGGAAGAAAATGATCAATGGGGCAGTGGTATTGGGTATGTCGGAAAACGAGCCCTGGCTGGCACAGCCATTCATCGCCACCACTAAAGAAGAAATCCTCAAAGCAGCGCAGAGCAAGTATATTATCAGCCCGGTCAATGAAATCCTCCCCGAAATCGGGCAATTTGATGGAACCCTCGCCTATGTCGGCCTACCCGGGCAGGTTCAGTCGGTTCGGCTGCTGCTGCAGGCAGGTCACCCATCCGTCAGAAATATCCGTTATATTTTCGGTCCTTTTTATGGAAATACCCTCCATTTTTCTTCGGTTATAAGCTTTCTTCATTCTTTCGGAATCAAGGATCATACACAAATCAGGAAACTTTACTTCCGTTATGGCGAATGGCCTGGAAAAATGCGGGTGGAACTGAAAGACGGACGGGTTTTTGAATTGCCAAAATTCCATGCAAACTATCTAATTCCTTTTCATATCCTGAAAAACAGCCTCTTGTGCACAGATCTAACTAATGAATATACGGATATATCCGGAGGTGATGCATGGGCCCCGGTTTATGAAGATAGAGGGAAAGGATTTTCGATGGTCATCAGCAGGTCTGAAGCTGGAGAAGAGATCCTTCGGCAAATGATCCTTGAAGGCCGTCTGGAACTGAGTCCTTTGGGTGAGCAGGAAGCTGTCGAAATGCACTCCCACGGCTATGACCTCAAGAAAAGAGGCACTTTTATAAGGATGCAGTACCGTAGTTTGCTGGGCAAGCCTAATCCTGATTATGGTTACCGGCTTAAAGGATTCCCAATAAGCCGTTACATGATGGAGCTCGTCATTGATGCACTTTTCTTAATTTTAGGTACCGGGTTTTCGCGCTGGGTCGCAGAAAAAATCCCGCCGCAAACCATCGGCAGCATATTTGAAAAAGCAAGGAAATTCTGGAAGAAATCGACGTATAAGATAAAAAGAGAGAAGTTAGAAGACCAATGACCAATCGCCGCTTCAACTGGTTCCTCATCATTCGCCTGGCCGGGATAGTCCTGTTCATCGTGGTTCTATCCCGCACCGACCTGAGAGAATTATGGGGCTGGATGAAGCAGGTCGAACGGAATCACCTTTTACTCGCAATTTTTTTCCAGTTTTTACTGCTTATGGTCAAAGCTTTGCGCTGGTATAACCTGAATGAGACGGGTTTTGATCTGAAAAAACTGAAACAGCGGTCAGGCGAGTTTTTTGAGGGATATGCCATGGGTGTAATCACTCCGGGACGGGTGGGCGAACTTATGAAGGCCGGGCATGGCGGTTCCCGCTCCGGGATACTCGGCGCCGGATTACTTGTCATTGCAGAAAGAGGGATGGACCTCAGCATTTATTTCGTAATAGCCGGGATAGCCATTTCACATTCAGTTCTCCCCGGGGTTCTGTCTTTCTGGGGCTGGCTGATCCTGTTTACAGGCACTGCCGGCATGTTCCTGTCGATTCTGATCCTGATGTCTCCTGCACTCGTGAGAATGACTGAGAAGATATTGAAACTGTTCAGGGTTCTTGGAAAGTCTAAATCAATGGAATTCTACCACCGTGGCTTGATGAATTCCCTGGGCTTCTTTTTCTTGTCGCTTTTTAGCAACCTTAGCTATTTTGTCTGCTGTTATTTCCTGGCAACCGGTGTTGGAATGGATCTTCCTGTGATCTCCGTTTCCGGGGGCGTAGCTACTGCGGGTGTCATGAACACCATACCCATTACTGTGATGGGACTGGGCACCAGGGAAGTTACTCTTATTTACATCTTCCAGGATTTTCCGCTGGCACAGGTCATGGCATTTTCAGGGCTTGTTTTCCTCATCGCACAGATCGGCGGCGGTATCTTCTCTTTATTACTTGGACAGATACTTTTATGGAAGTCTAAATCAGCAAAGAAGTCCTAAGTTTGAAAATAATAGTATATTTATGCCTGCTTGATCGGGTACTGTTTTATGAGAATTGACAAAAACAGCAAACTGCTTAATTTTTACATTCCACTTTTCCTTCTTTTAGCAGGATTTTTCTGGAAAATCTTTTATATTGGCTATAGGGATATTTGTCTTGATGAACCCTTTATGATTTTCAATGCACAAAAGAGCATCGGGGAAATTCTAAAAATATCAACTTCATATGAGCCCAATCCACCGCTTTTCATGCTTCTTATACATTATTGGATTAAACTATTTGGTGTAGGTTCATTTTCTGTAAGATTCTTACCGCTTGTATTTAATGCATTTACCGTACTGTTTATTTATTTTACCGGAAAACGTTTCTTTAGTTTTTGGACAGGTTTAGTTGCTTCCGGATTATTTATATTTTCCTCCCTTCATTTTTTATATGGACTAAACACCCGGACATATTCCTTAGTATCATTAGAAACGGCGGCTTCATTATACTTTTTTTTGTGTTACGCTGATAATTTAAAAGACCGGAAAGCATTTGCCGGATTAATTATTTCAAACCTCTTATTGGTTTATTCACATTATTTCGGATGGTTTGTCATTTTATCGCAAGTTATTTCAAGCTTTATATATACCAGAAACCTGAAGATGTTTTTCAGATTTATGATCCCTCCTTTTATCACTATTATTGGATTTATACCAATGATCCCAACCGTGATTAAACAATTTATAATAAAAACGGATCATGGCACTTGGTTAAAACCTCCGAATCCTTCAGAGTATCTTAATCAATTACATCGCTTCTTAAATTCAGGAAAGGTATTTTGGATGATTGCCATTGTGATTGGCGTTGGAATAATTTTCACTTTAATCATGGCCTTCCAAAAACGATGGAAAGGATTTAATATCAATGTACTGGCGTTGTTGCTTTGGTGGATTATGCCTTATAGCATCATGTTTCTCGTATCTTTAAAAGTGCCGATGTTCAACAATAGCTATAATCTTTTCAATTCCATCGGGCTCTATTTATTTATTAGCGCTATGATCAATTTTCTCTATCAGAAAAATAAGTACTTTGAGCCTGCAAGCGGATTGGTAATATTGATATTTATGTGTGTTTACATGAGAATTTTACCAAATAATTTTGCGTACCGTGAGGTGAGCAAGTCGGTCAATTTTGTGAAAAATGCTGAAAATGAAAATAGTATAATAATATTATACCCTTTTTGGTCTGATCTCCAGTTTACTTATTATTATAACCGGGAAATCTTCACTGATCATCAGAACTTTAAAGAACTGATGAAAAAAAATGGAATCTATAATGTATGGAACATTACGGAAACTAAACAAGCCATTAAAGCTAATTCAAAAAAAAGAGTCATTTATGTTCAGGATGGCCAAATGTTAGATCCAAAGAGCAACATTTTCAAATTTCTTGATTCAGCTTATGTCAAACGAGATAGCGCTTTTTTCCCGCAGACCACTCGTGTCTGCATATATGATCCTAAATCCGAGTAATTGATTATTAATGACAATAATCTTATGAACAGTACTGAATATATTCTCGTTACAGGTGCTAACGGTTACCTTGGAAGTTACGTCTGCCGTGAACTGATCCGTCAAGGATATAAGGTCATAGGGTTCAAGTGGGACCATTATGCTTCTGTTATCATTGACTACCCGGATATTGAATATATCCGTTGCGACATCAGAGAAAAAATTCTTCCTCAGGTTGAAGATATCATTACAGGAAAAGAGATCGGTGCAATTATCAATACTGCAGCTCTGCTAGGGAGTTCAGACTATGAAAGAAACTTCACGGTCAATGCAAAAGGGGTTGAAAACATGATTGATTTTGCCCGTAAATCAGGCATCAGCCGGTTTATCCAGATCAGCAGTGTGGTTGTCCTCAAGACTTTCAAAGGGCCATACGGAGAAACTAAACTTATCGGCCAGCAATTGGTGGAAAAATCCGGATTGGATTTCACGGTCTTTATCCCCGCAATGATCCTGGGACCGGAAGGCCTGGGCATCAACCGGATCCTTAAAAATGTATTTCGTTTCCCCTTTTTCGTTCCTTTGATAGGCCAGGGCTCCCAGACACAGCATCCTATTTTCGTAAAGGACTTTGCCCATTACATTGTCAAATCTATCCCTGAAAAAAAAGCCTTTGGCATGGTATACCAGATCGCCGGTGACCAGGTAATCTCCTTCGGCGACCTGATCAGGCTGATCCTGAAAATAAAAGGTGAAAAAAGGATCTTCGTCAGTGTCCCACCTTCTTTTGCCAGAATAATGGGCAGGTTCTTTCAAAAAACCCAGAAAGTCCCGTTGTTTACGGCAGAGCATGTCAAGGGCGTTATGCAGGATTCCAACCTTGATACCGCCCTGATTATCTCCGACATGGATTTTAAGCCGATGCCAC
Source organism: Bacteroidales bacterium (assembly GCA_023229505.1). Classification (NCBI taxonomy): domain Bacteria; kingdom Pseudomonadati; phylum Bacteroidota; class Bacteroidia; order Bacteroidales; species Bacteroidales bacterium. The sequence goes on from JALNZD010000036.1 coordinate 32,829, forward strand.
TGGAATCTTCAATGGAATATTGTCTCACCCGGATTGGGGATAATTGGGATTTTTACCTGAATGCCCGCGAAGAAAAGACAGTTAAACTTGAAATTTGAAATTTGGAATTATCTCTTGTATTTTCTGTCAAAAATATTATATTTGATTATGCACCAGATCGCCCTGAAGCCGTCTTTTGCGCCAATCTTTTTGCCTTCTGAATAGGTTCTCCCATAATAAGATATGCCAACTTCATAAATCCTGATACCCGGAAAACGCCTGATTTTAGCTGTTACTTCGGGTTCAAAGCCAAACCTGTTCTCCTTGAAGGCTATTTTCTTGATTATTTCCGATCTGAACATTTTATAACAGGTTTCCATATCGGAAAGGTTCAGATTGGTAAACATATTTGAAAGAAATGTAAGCAACCTGTTTCCGATAGTATGCCAGAAAAAGAGAATACGGTGAGGTTTGCTGCCCATGAAGCGGGAGCCGTAAACCACATCCGCAAATCCATTTAACAGGGGCTTCAGCAGGTCATTGTATTCCTCAGGATCATATTCCAGGTCGGCGTCCTGGATAATAATGATATCACCTTTTGCCTCCCGGATGCTACGGTGAAGGGCGGCGCCTTTTCCCATATTCCTGGGCTGATTATATAGAACAATCTCATGGTCAGGATGATCCGTTATATATTTCCTGATTACTTCTTCAGTATTATCCTTTGAGTGATCATTTACAATAATGATTTCCTTTTCTGTCTGGCCGATAAGCTTCACAGCAAGCACTTTATCCAGGATCTCATGGATAGTACAAGCTTCATTGTAAGCAGGAATGATTATCGACAATTTTTGGACTTTCATAGGTTTTTTGCTGATTACATTCATCTTTTCTCAAAGGCATCAACTGTTAATTCATCTATATAACAGGGCGATTTTCCCCGGTACCAGATATAAACTTCAAGCATATCACGAGTAGAGCGTACTTCAGGTGTGAGATAATCAAAAGAAAGCCGGTTCCACTGGCCTGGTTTTGCGTCGATGTTGAAATCCTGAAATCTAAAAGCCCGGTATTTGTATATCTTACCTTTATGTTTAAAATCCATCACCAGGAGCGCTTGATTCAGATCATTGATATCTGTCGGATAAATATAAATCCCGGCCCTGATCCAGGCATGATCCTTAGAAGTTATATCCTTGTAAGGCATTCTAAATACAGGCGACCAGATATTCGCACTGTCCAGTTTAAAAGCAAATTTCCCCCTGTAAACTATACTGTCTTCAAGGTTTTTCTGATACTTGCTTTCCAAATCTTCATAACCCATAACCGATAAATTCTTCTTTTGATATTTTTCCTCCACAGTGAATGATTCTTTACTGACATCACCCCTGCTGACCAGCAGAAGTTCCCGGTCAGCATCTGTTACCCTTAATTTAAAGAAAGTGTTCAGATAATACTCCCTGGTCATCCGCGACCCGTCAATAACCCCTTTGAAAGTCTGATAGGTTTTAAAAAGGTTGAGAACGAGTACAAGAAATAACAGGAACAAAATAGCGTATTTCTGCATTTTTTTATATTGAAATACGGAACTGACAAAGTAGCCTAATGGAATGGCCAGAACGGCATGTAATTCGATGAATGCCCTCCATCCAAAGCTTATCAGTGAAGAGTAGGATGCAATGAGGTATAAATTGGCAAGGAAAAATACCAAAATAGCCAGGAAGATTTTACGATTGGATCTGAAAAGCTGGATAAAGCCTATCGTAGCAAAGATCATCATCGTGCTGTACAGGTAAAATCCTTTTCTGAAGCCAAACAGTACATAAATAAACCTGGGATTGAAAATATCCAGTCCGGATTGTGCATCGTCATAAGCATTGTATATGAATTCCCCCGCATTAACTTTCCAGTAAAGAATTTGAGGAAGAACAGACAATGCAGCCGCAATGATAAGCACCAGGACATCACGATGATGTCTTTTCAGCAGATTTATTTTTTCCTTTACAGCAGAAAGATTATCAATTCCCCATAATAACGGAATAAGGATAGCCAGCAGGCCGGAAGCCCTGCTAATAGCTGTCAGTCCAGTGATAAATCCTATGCAGGCTGCGGTTATCAGCCGTGGAGAGGTGTGCCAGCGAATGGTAAAATATAACAATGCCGTTACCAGGGTAAAAATATAGACATGCGGCGCATCATTACCAATGGTTATAAAGAAGAACAGGTTACTGCCAATGAAAAGCAAGATCATTGTAATGGCAACAATTTTATCACTGAAAAATTCAAGCAGCACCTTCCTCATAAACCAGACTCCCAGCAGTGTATAGAAGATACCGCTTATAATAATTGCCCATTGATATGGCAGGGAAAAGCCATCTGCCGGGTACGAGGAAGAAAGGGCGTATAGATGTCCAATAAGGAAAAACGGTGCATAAAGGATGGCAATTCCCGAATAAAACCTGATCACCCAATTTCCTGCGGAAGTTTTCGAAATCTGGTAAAGTGTGCCTGATGCCTTGTATTGCTCATTAACCTGATTGACCCAGCTGATGTCATGCAGACCGGGATCGTGATGGATCACCAGGCTTGGAAGGTATAAATAATAGCCGAAAACATCGTAAGAAAGAATCCTGGTTGGATGATAAGTAAGTCTTAAGGTGCTGAAAACAATAATGATGAATATCAGCGCCCCAAAGGACATCTTATTTTTAATCTTCATACTTTCTATGAATTAGCATTTTCCTTACAAATTTGCCAAAAAAAACCGCCTGAAAAACAAATCCATGTTAAGTTGATCAGCTGATGTGCATCTTTTCAACCTTGAATGTTTCAATCTACCTGTTTCTTGCCTGTTGATAACAGATCCAGGCACAGACCATCAACCAGGATCTGATGATCTCCCTGATATGAGACATTAAGTTTAATGCGCCCGCTCTCCGGAATTAGTGTGCTTACCTGGGTAAGCAGGCACATTTCAAACCATTGCCCCGGGGGGCTCTTAAAATATGAACCATTGATGGTTAAACATCTTTTCACTTCATTCTGATTATCAAGAACTGACATGATCAGGGTTATTTTATCCGGATCCTGATCCTTTTCATATAGCACCTTGGCCCTTGCCCGGACGATCGCTTTACTTTCCCTATTTAATGAGGCCAGTTTCATATTGTCTGATTTAATAGTGACCCATTGATCCTCAGGATTTTGCGGCGGAACCTTCCTGAAAACTGCTGACATGTATTGCTGGCCCGTATGAAATTTCTTGTCAATTGCGGGAGAATTAACATCAAGCAACCTGAAGCAGGGATTATTAAGAAGCTTTTCCAGAGGAATCCTATGCTCGAATTCGCCAAAATGGGTATCCCAAACCACGATGGAGCTATCACGCAATGAAAAGTCCGGCTGATCCGGATCCGGAAAATTCTTTTGCAGTCCGCGTGAATCATATGGATCTATTTCGAGGTAATAGGCCAGTTTTGGATCAAAATAATAGAGCGGATACCGGTCAAGGCCTTCCGTCCTGATATCATCTGCAGTTTCTTTCATCACCTGGTCTGACCAGGAAGGCCTGGCGGGGATTTTATGCAGGGTATAAGGCACCCAAATCGTTATTAAAATAATAATGGGTGTGAAAATTGAACTGAAATATTTCCGGCGATCAAAAAAGGAATTTATCCTGTTCAGGCCGACCAGGGCCAGGAATCCACACAGGGGAAGCACACACGCCATGAATCTTGATGTGGCTAAAACGCCCATCATGCCCTGCCACCAGAGAAAACTGTGGGCCAGTATGAATCCGAACAAGGATGCCGGAATAAGATAATATTCCGTAAGCCGGGTTGTGGTAAGAGCGGGTTTCTTCTCCCGGAATAACGATATGACGAGTTGGATTATGCCGATGACTGCCAGGATTGTCAGGGGAAATCCCAGAAGTTGATGAAATCTTTCCAGGTAGTACCAGAAACTGCCGCTGCCATATAATGCAGATCCCTTTTCGCTGTATGGCATTGCATTGAAAAACCATAGCAGGTCATGATAGCGAAAAGTACCAGCCAGGCTGAAAATGACAAATCCTGCGAACAGAAAAGGAATGGCCCTGTATTTCTTGACCAGTAGAAATGCCGCCAGGAAAATCACCAGGAACATAACGCCTTCCATCCTTGCAAACGGGAGGAATGAAATGATGACGGATGAAAGGATCATTTTTCCCTTCAGGAAGAAATAAATCCCTGCCACCAGAACCAGGGCAAAGAGAATTTCAGTAAGGCTGGTAAGGATGTTGACCATATATACCGGTGCAAAAAGGGCAAAAGGAATAGCCGCCAGTGCAAAACGGTATTTAAGAAAACGTCCCATGCGAAAGATCAGCCAGGCGGTAGTAAGGGCGCACAGGATATTGAAAAAAACAGCTCCCCCCAACCCAAACTGGGCAAATGGTGAGCATAAGATCGTAAAGAGGGGTTTCCCCCAGTGGTCAAGTAAAAGACATGGATGCTGAAATGAATACCTGGCGATCAGGTAATGGTTGACAGAATCGGTTTCTCCGAAAAGTCCGTCAGATAGTAAAAAAAGGATCATTAAATAAAGACCGGAAAGAAAGAGCAGTATAATAGCCCATTGTTCCTGGCTGTATTTTCTATAAAGTTTATTCATGATAATAAACCCGTTTTACCCTTCGCGATAATCCGGCCAGCACCTCATAGGGTATGGTTTCCATTTCATTGGCAAGATCCTGCAAAGGCCTTTCCGGGCCGAAAATAATGACTTCGTCACCTTCCGCCGCGTCAATTCCCGTGATATCAAGCATGCATATATCCATACAGACATTTCCTACCAGTGGTACCAGCCTGCCTCCGACCAGCAGGTGGCCTTTCCCGTTACTCAGCCTTCGGCTGAGCCCATCGGCATAACCAATGGGAACGATAGCCAGCCTGAGTTCCTGTTCCGAACTAAAAGCCCGGTTGTACCCGATGGTTTCCCCTGCATTGATATTTTTTATCTGGGAGATGGTAGATTTCAACCGCGCCACCGACTCAAGCCTGGGCTGCTCTTCATCAAGGCTGGCAATTCCATAGAGACTGATCCCCAGCCGGACCATATTGTACTGTGCTTCCGGGTAACGTGTGATGCCTGCAGAATTCAGGATATGCATCATCACCGGGTGGCCGGTTTGTGAAATGATCCTGCGGCCCATTTTCTCGAAAACCTCTATCTGAAGTCGGGTGAATCTTTCCTCTGCCGGGTCTTCGCTGGCAGCAAGATGCGAGAACACCGATTGCAAATAGATCATCCGGTTTGCCTGGAGTTTCTCTATCAGGCCCGATATTTCATCTTCCATAAAACCCAGCCGGTGCATGCCGGAATCAAGCTTTATATGGATCTTTACCGGCTTGTCCTTTGGCAGGATATTCTTTTTTATTGCCTTTTCGAGCTTTTCCAGGATGCGGTGACTGTAAATTTCAGGCTCAAGGTTGTGCTGGATGATCGAATCAAAACTTTCCTCATCCGGGTTCATTACCATAATTGGTACAGTTATCCCGGCTTTCCTCAATTCGACCCCTTCATCGGTATAAGCTACAGCAAGGTAATCAATACGGTGGAACTGCAATGCATTGGCCACCTCAAAACTTCCGATCCCGTAGGAAAAAGCCTTGACCATCGCCATGATCTTCGTTTCAGGTTTCAGCAAAGAGCGGTAATAGTTCAGGTTATGTTCAAGGGCATTCAGGTTGATCTCCAGTACCGTTTCGTGGGTTTTCTGCTGGAGCGCCTGGCTTATCTGTTCAAATTCGAATATACGGGCCCCTTTAAGCAGGATGACTTCATTGCTGAAAGCGGCGAAGGAAAAACGCTGAAGAAATTCTTCCGTGGTCAGGTAAAAATCCTTATCCATGTTGAATTTATCGGCTTGCCTTGTTATGGCCGGGCCAATCCCGATCAGCCGGTCGATCTTTTTACTCTTAATGATCGCAGCGATCCCGCCGTAAAGCTCATCCTCATCCTTGCCGCTTTGAAGGATATCAGAGATGATAATGGTTTTCTTCATGTGATCGGCTTGCTGACGCAGAAAATCAATGGCAATGCTGAGTGAATTAATATCGGAATTGTAACTGTCGTTGATGATAGTGCAGTGATTGATCCCATCTTTAAGTTCCAGCCGCATTGCGATCGGCTGCAGGTTCTCAAACCGCTGTGCAAGCCGCTCCGGATCATATCCAAGAAGCAACATGACGGCCCAGCAATGAATCGCATTTTCTATGGAAGCATCATCGGCAAAGGGAATCCGGATCGTCAACTCTTTCCCTTTATAAACACCTTTGATGAAAGTATTCTGGGAATCATCTTTTTTGACATTCCGGATATAAAGATCAGCTTCTTGCTTGAAACTCCAGGTAAAAGATTTGATATTCTTTAAAATCCCGGAGCGGATAATTACTTCCCTGACTTCAGGGTGATCCATACAATACACCAGGGTTTCAACGTGAGTGAAAAGATTTAGTTTTTCACCGACTTTCTGCTGCAGGCTCATGAAATTCTCGCCATGCGCTTCACCGATATTTGTGAATATGCCTATGGTGGGCCTGATGATTGTCTCCAGTTTGTCCATCTCATCCGGCTCTGAAATACCGGCTTCAAAAATGGCTATTTCATAAGGGTTATCTATCTGCCAGACCGAGAGGGGCACTCCAATCTGTGAATTGTAACTCTTTGGGCTGCGAATCGTTTTTTTATCCTTGCTCAGAAGTTGATAAAGCCATTCCTTAATAACAGTTTTTCCATTACTGCCGGTTATCCCGATTACCGGGATATTGAATTTTTCCCTGTGCACGCGGGCCAGGGCCTGTAAAGCTTGAAGAGTACTTTTTACAAGGATGAAATTAGCTTCAGGATATGATTCAATGTCTGAAGGGACCTTTGTGACGACAAAATCTCTTAAACCCCTGCTGTAAAGTTCAGGTATGTATTTATGCCCGTCGTTTCGCTTGCTTGATAATGCAAAAAAGAGGCAATTATCCGGGGAAATCAATTTACGGCTGTCGATAAGGATGTCCCGGATGACTCTTTTAAAATAAGGTTCACTGGCCGGTTTGCCGTTAACAATGGTGATAATTTCAGAAACAGGATATTCCATAATGGGTAAGGATTATAAATGCCGGATTACTGACCAGCGATCAGGGCTCCGGGATTCTCATCCTCTGTGGCATGGGGTATTTCCTTTTCAATAACAGCATCGGTGCTGTATTCTATATCCTTAAGGTAGTTTTGCAGTGGATGGCGGTTAAGTTCATCAAAATCTTTCCGTTTATTGAAAATGTCGACAGCCAGTAAGACAGCTTCGCGGAATGAGTTCGGCGAAGCTTCATTTTTCCCGGTAATATCATAAGCCGTTCCATGGGCAGGGGAAGTCCTGACAAAGGGAAGACCGGCAGTGAAGTTAATGCCTCTGTCGAATGACAAGGTTTTAAACGGGATCATGCCCTGGTCATGGTACATGGCAAGGATTCCGTCGAATTTCAGATAATTGTCGGAACCGAAAAATCCATCAGCGGAATAGGGCCCGTAAACGATCCAGTTGCGATTCCAGGCCTGCTCGACTGCCGGGGTGATCACCTGCTCCTCTTCAAGGCCGATGACACCGAGGTCGCCTGCATGGGGGTTGAGGCCAAGCAGGGCTATTTTCGGCTTCCTGATACCAAAATCACAGGTCAGGCTGCGGTTCATGAGCTCTATCTTCTTGAGCAACAGCTCGGTAGTGATAGTGCCCGGGACATCTTTCAGCGGGATATGGCCGGTGATCACCCCAACCCGGAGCTTGTCGCAAACCATCAGCATCAGATGGTCCTTGCTGCCGGCTTTGTCAGCTAAGTATTCGCTGTGCCCGGGGAACCTGAAGTTCGCCGTCTGCATATTTTTTTTATTGATCGGGGCAGTTACCAGTACATCGATATGATGCTTCAATAAATCCTGGGTTGCAGCTTCGAGTGCCATGAAAGCAAGCTGGCCGGCTATTTCGGTCGATTTACCCAGGTCAATTTTCACCTCATCATGCGTTACATTAACGATGTTCACCCTTTTGGAAATAGCAGAGTCTGCATTTTTGACCAGGTTGAAATTGATTTCGCTGATATTTAAGGATTTTCTATGGTAGGAAGCGACTTTTGAAGACCCATATACTACCGGAGTGATTGACTCGAGGATTCTCAAATCCTGGAAAGTTTTCATGATGATCTCATAGCCGATCCCGTTCAGGTCACCATGTGTGATCCCCACTTTCACGCGTTCGGCATCTGTCCGTTGTTTTTCTTCAAACTGTTCCATTATGATCTGCTTTGTGACAAAGATAAATTGATTTTAACATACTGTTTCTCATTAAGGGATTTTATTACTACAATCCTCCAAGCTCCCATGCCTCCATGCCCCCAAGCCTTAATTATTTATCTTATTAACTTAAACTTTTCACTTTGAACTTTGAACTTTGAACTTTGAGTCCCCTCCGAAAAGTCGGGGAGACGAATTTACAATATTTTAAACATGTTTGTCTTTAATAGTTATAAACAATTGATTGTCAATAACTTAATTTAGTTTGTATGATTTTTCTTTTT